>JALYOB010000594.1 GCA_030857085.1 Acidobacteriota bacterium
GACGTACACTGCGCCGATGCGCGTTCTCCTCGCCCTGCTCATCGCGACCACTGCCAGCGCCGCCCCGATCGTCATTCGTGCCCCGCGCGTGATCGATGGCCGCGGACACCTCTTTCACAATGCCGCCGTCGTCGTCGACAACGGAAAGATCGTCGCCATCGACGACCATCCGAAGCGCGTCGACATCGATCTGAAAGACGCGACGCTGATGCCCGGCGGCATCGACACGCACGTGCACATCGCGTGGCATTTCGATGCCGATGGCCGCTCGCATGACGACGAATCGGATCGCAACGAAACGCCCGCGCAGTCGGTGCTTTATGCCGCCGAAAATGCGGTACGCACCCTCGAAGGCGGCATGACCACCGTGCAATCGCTCGGTGCGCCGATGGATGCGCCGCTGCGCGATGCGATTGCACGCGGCGTGTTGCCCGGGCCGCGCATTCTCACGGCCGTCGAGCCGATCGGCGACGAGTCGTTGAGCGTCGATCAATTGCGCGCCGCGGTCAATAAACTCGCGGATGAACATGCGGACGTCGTGAAAGTGTTCGCATCCCAGAGCATCCGCACCGGCGGCGCGGCGACGATGTCGCAGGAACAGATGGACGCCATCTGCGGCGAGGCGAAAAAGCGCGGATTGCGCGTCGCGGTGCACGCGCACGGCAACGAAAGCGTCGCGCGTGCGGTGCGCGCGGGCTGCACGTCGATCGAGCACGGCGCGTTGATCGATCAGCCGATGCTCGATCTCATGGCCGCGCACGGAACGTATTTCGATCCGAACACAGAGCTCGTCTTCCGCAATTACTTTGAAAACAAAGCCCATTTCCTCGGCATCGGCAGCTATACCGAGGAGGGGTTTTCGGCGATGCGGCTGGCGGTGCCGCGTGTGCTGGGGGTGTTTCAGAAGGGACTGAAGACAAAAGGGCTGAAGATGGTGTTCGGCACCGACGCCGTAGCGGGCTCGCACGGGCGCAATTTTCAGGAGCTCGAATATCGCGTGAAAACCGGCGGGCAGAATCCGATGGACGCGATCACCTCTGCCACTTCCCTCGCCGCCGAGTCCCTCGGCATGGGCGATCGTATCGGACGACTCGCGCCTGGCTATGAGGCAGATGTGATTGCGGTCGACGGCGATCCATTGAAGGACATCACCGCGCTCGAGCATGTCGTGTTCGTGATGAAGGGCGGCCGCATTTTCAAGCGCACGCGCTAACCATCGAGGGGCGGACGCGTCTACGAGAGCATGCGACTGTGCAGCGCTCTCGTTGCGGCGTTCCTCTTTGCATCGGCTTTGTCTGCAGCAGACCTGAGCGGCGTATGGGAGGCGAAGCGGCGCTTCGGCCCTGACGCGCGCGGCGCGATCATCCTGCAGCGTGAGGGCACGGCATGGCGCGGCGATTTTCTCGGCCGCCAGTTTCCGGTGCAGGAGCAGAACGGCGTCCTCACCTTCACCCTGCCCGAGGGGTCGTTCCGCGGACGCATTGGCCACGACGGCTTCTGGACGCAGGAGCGTAAGACGACCGACGGGAACGCCTTCACCACGCCTGTGCGATTCACGCGCGAATCTCCCACGCAGTGGCGCGGCGAGGTCGTGCCGCTCGACGAGACATTCACGTTCTACCTCGTCCTGCAGCGGACGGAAGATGGTGCGTACAGTGCGTTCCTGCGCAATCCGGAGCGCAATGTAGGGGTGTTCCTCAATGTCACCCGCGCCACGCTCGATGGAACGAACGTCAAGCTCTATCGGAAAGAAAATGTGCTGACGACCGGCACGTACGACGCCGATCGCGACGTATTGACGATCGATTTCTCCAACCGCGGCGGTACGTACGACTTCACCCGCGCGGCAGCCAGCAGCGCGTTTCATGCGCGTCCGGCGTCGCATTACAGCTACCGCCCGCCGCTTCAGCGCAATGACGGCTGGCGGGTCGACACGCTGGAGAACGCGAAGATCGACCGCGCGGCCATTGAAAAGTTCGTACAGATGTTGATCGACACCCCGATCGATTCCGTACACGCGCCGGACGTTCATGCGCTGCTGATTGCGAGGCACGGAAAGCTCGTGCTGGAAGAGTATTTCCACGGCCACTCACGCGAGGCATTACACGAAATGCGTTCGGCTACGAAGAGCGTCACTTCCCTCCTCTTCGGCGCGGCGGGATTGTCGCCGTCGACGCCGGTTTATGAATCTCTCGGCGCGGCGACCGGCGACGAACGCAAACGCGCATTGCGCGCCGAACACCTGCTGACGATGTCCTCCGGCTTCTATTGTGACGACAGCGACGACAAAGCGCCGGGCAACGAAAACACGTTACAGGAGCAGGAGAACGAGAAGGATTGGTACCGCTTCACGCTCAACCTCCCGATGAGCGAAGCGCCCGGCGCAAAGGCGGTTTATTGCAGCGTGAATGCGAACCTTCTCGGCGCAATGATCGCCCGCGCGACACACGAGCCGCTCGCCGAATCCTTCGATCGCCTGATCGCGCGGCCGCTGCAATTCGACCGCTACGCACTGAACATCCAGCCGACCGGCGAAGCGTACATGGCCGGAGGCATGCAGCTCACCGCCCGCGATTTTCTGAAGATCGGCCAGGTCATGCTCAGCGGCGGCAAATGGCACGGCCGCACGATCGTCAGTGCGGATTACGCCAGACGCGCGACCTCCCCCCTGACGCACATCGGCAACAGCGGGTATGGGTATCTGTGGTGGAACGACCGGAAGTCGTTCTATGCGGATGGCAATGGCGGACAGACCGTCATCGTGGTGCCGGAGCTCGATCTGGTGATTGCGTTCTTTGGAGGGAACTACGCCGATCGCACCGGCTCGATCGCGCGGAGGGAGTGGGTGCCGGAGTTTGTGTTGCCTGCGGTAGGGCGGAATTGACGGGTGTCATCCCGAGCGAAGTCGAGGATCCCTGCCGCTTTGCCACAGTGCGTTCCATGGGCAGGGGATCCCGCGCTCACGCGCGGGATGACACGAGGACAGCGCCCACGCGTGGAAACCGGTGTCATTCCGCGCCCTGGCGCGGCATCCCCCTTCCGACTGGCCACTGCGCGGTCCATAGGCGGGGGATTCCTCGACCGTCTTCGCGGCTCGGAATGACACCGGACGGCCCATCAGCGCACGCACACGATC
>JALYOB010000595.1 GCA_030857085.1 Acidobacteriota bacterium
CGCCTGTCCTTCGCTTTTTGCGGGCACCGCAAACGACGGGAGGCCTCCGGCGGCCGGGCCACGGGCCCGGACCCGTCTGACAGGCAAAGCCTCCGCGACAGAGGCTGTTGTCTCGCACAAGTGTCGCGGAGGCTTTGCCTGTCAGCGGGGTCCGGGGCCGCTGGCCCCGGCCGCCGGAGGCCTCCCGTCGTCGTACGCGAGCTGCAGCACCTCGGCAAAGTGCAGGGTCCTGCGGCCGGTGGCCTGCTCGATCTGTTCGCGGCAGGAGAAGCCGTCCGCGATGATGAGCGTCTCGCGATCGGCGTCGCGGACGAGCGGAAGGAGAACGCGCTCGCCGAGCTTCATCGAGAGGTCGTAATGCTTCGCCTCGAAGCCGAACGCGCCGGCCATGCCGCAGCATCCGGAGTCGGGATGTGTGAGATCGAGGCCGATTTTGCGCAGCAGCGCTTCTTCTGAATCGAAGCGCATCACCGCCTTGTGATGACAGTGCGCCTGCACGAGCGCTTTTCGTTCGAGACGCGGCAGCTCGATTTTTTCGCGCGAGAGAAATTCGCTGAGCGTCATTGCCGACTGCGCGAGCTTCGCCGCCAGCGGGTCGTTCGGAAAGAGCGCGGGCAATTCATCGCGGAACACGGCCACGCAACTCGGCTCGAGCCCCACGATCGGAACGTTGTTCTCGAGCTCCGGCCGCAGCACGTCGAGCGTTTCGCGCAACAGTTTCTTCGCGCGATCGAGAAAACCCCAGTCGTAGAGCGGCCGTCCGCAGCAGACGCGCTTCTGCGGAATCACCACTTCGCAGCCGGCGCGTTCGAGCACCTCCACTGCGGCCATCGCCGTTTCGGGTGCGAAGTGATTGTTGAACGTGTCGCTCCACAGTACGACGCGTCTTCCGCGTTGCTGTGAGGAGCGAGACGCGAACTGCTCGCGGAAAGTTTTGCGGGCAAAGTGCGGCATCCGGCGGTTTTTTGCCACGCCGGCGAAGAATTTCGCGCCCGGCATGCGCGCCATCAGATTCGCGAGGCGGGGCGCTTTCGACGCGATTCCTGCCCACCAGTAAATGAGTCCCATCGAATACGCCGCGCGCGGACGCAAACGGCGCGCGTAGTAGTGCGAGAGAAACTCCGCCTTGTACGTGGCCATGTCGACCTGCGTCGGGCAGTCGCCCTTGCATCCTTTGCAGGCGAGGCAGAGATCGAGCGATTCCTTCACCGCCTCGTTGTTCCACGACGCGGGAATCGTCTCCCCCTGAAACATCTCGAACAGCAATCGCGCGCGGCCGCGCGTCGAATGTTCTTCCTCGCGCGTCACCTGATAGCTCGGACACATCGTGCCGCCGTCGAGTCGGCGGCAGCGGCCCACGCCCACGCAGCGCAGCACCGCGTGATTCATCCGGCCGTGATCTTCGCCGTAATGAAAATGCGTCTTTGGATTCCACGGCGCGTAAGAGGAGCCGAGGCGGAGGTTCTCGTCCATGCGGTAGGGGGAGATGAGCTTGCCGGGGTTCATCTTCCACTCCGGATCCCAGAGCGACTTGAACGTGCGGAACGCCTCCATCAGCTCGGGGCCGAACATCTTCTCGAGCAGCTCCGCGCGCGCCTGGCCGTCGCCATGTTCGCCGGAGAACGAGCCGCCGTACGACGCGACGAGATCGGCTGCCTCGTTGATGAACGAGCGGAACTTCGCGATGCCGGGGTCGGACGTCAGCTCGAAGTTCGTGCGCGTGTGCACGCAGCCGTCGCCGAAGTGACCGTAGAAATCGCCGCCGTATTCGTAGCGCTCGAGCAGCTTGCGGAGCTCGCGCAGATAGCTGCCGAGTTTTTCCGGCGCCACGGCCGCGTCCTCCCACCCTTCCCACATCAGAGGCTTGCCGGGAACGTGGCCCGTTGCGCCGAGACCCGATTCGCGCACGGCCCAGACGAAGCGAGCTTCTTTCGAGTCGTTGTCGAAGACGCGCGTGCGCGCATCGCCGAGGGAGCGCGCGAGGCGCTGCGCTTTGTCCGTTGCTTCCGCGAGATTCTCTCCGCCGAATTCGACCAGCAGCCAGCCGCCGCCCGGCGGGAGGAGCGCGATGCCGTGCGGGTTCATCTTCTTGAACTGCTGATCGCGCACGAGGAGATCGTCGAAACCTTCGAGACCGATCGGGCCGAATTCGAGAATGCGCGGCACGTCGTCGGCGGCGTCATAGACCGTCGGATACGACGCCACGACGAGTGCGCGGGCGGGCGGGCTGTAGACGAGTTTCGTTTTCGCTTCCAGCACGACGACGCACGTGGACTCGCTTCCCACCAACGCGCGTGCGACATGAAAACCGTTCTCGGGCAGCAGCTCGTCGAGGTTGTAGCCGGAGACGCGGCGCGGGATCTTCGGGAACTTTGCGCGAATGAGATCGGAGTAACGCGTGCGGATCGCCTTCAGGCCCTGATAGATCTCGCCGCGGCGGCCGCCTTCCTGAATGATCGATTCGAGCTCCGCATCGCTCGTTGCGCCGACGCGCATGCGCACGCCGTCATAGGTGACGATCTCGAGCTCCTCGATGTTGTCGACGGTCTTGCCGGACATGATCGAGTGCACGCCGCAGGAGTTGTTGCCGATCATGCCGCCGAGGGTGCATTGCGCGTGGGTGGCCGGATCGGGGCCGAAAGTCAACGTGTGGACTTCTGCCGCGCGGCGGAGATCGTCGAGCACGATGCCGGGTTCGACGCGCGCGAATTTCGCGGCCGGATTCATCTCCACGATCCGGTGCATGTACTTCGACATGTCGAGGATCACCGCCACGTTGCAGCACTGACCGGCGAGGCTCGTCCCTGCGCCGCGGCCGAGGATCGGCGCGCCATGTTTGCGCGCGAGGGCGATGGCGGTCACGACGTCGTTCGCGTCGCGCGGAATGACGACGCCGATCGGCACCTGACGATAGTTCGAGGCGTCGGTTGAATAGAGCGCACGCGAGCCGTCGTCGAAACGCACTTCGCCTTGGATGGCGCCGCGCAGTTCATCCGCGAGACGGGACGCGTCGACGCTGACCTGCTGGATGCGGTCGCGGTGTTCGATGCGCTCTGGTGCGGGGCGGCCGGGGTGCGGGAACGCGACGGGAGGGTAGCGGTTGAACTCGCGGCTCACGAGGTGGGAGTGTAGTGG
>JALYOB010000596.1 GCA_030857085.1 Acidobacteriota bacterium
GACTGGCGTCGCCGCACTCCATATCAGCGTTTGAACGGTTCTTTGAGTCTGGGTTTGGTGGCGAGGTCGGTCAGTGCATAGACGAGCACGCGCGCGCCACGCTGGAGATCGTCAATGGAGATTTTCTCGTCCACGTCATGGCCGGGATACGGCTTGCCGGGGAACCACATGCCGAACGCGATGGAATTCGGAAGGCGTTTGGCGTACGTGCCGCCGCCGGAAATCGCCGGCTTCGGATTTTTCTCGCCGGTGGCTTTCGCATAGAGGCTCATCAGGCGCCTGACGATCTTCGCATTGCGATCGAAGCCGAGGGGCTCGTCCTGGAAGTAAGAGAGATCGGGGGCGAAGGTGACGGTGGAGCCGGTGCGCTTCGCATAGTCGCTGACGAATTGTTCGAGATGCGCTCTCGCCTGGGCCGCGGTGCGCGGCGGAATGCGGCGGAGATTGATGAACAGGACGACCGTTGTAGGATCGTCCTCTTTCGGCTTGATCGTGGCTACATTGACCGCGTACTGACCCCACACCGGGTCGCGGTCGGTAATGCCGAGTCCTGTGCCGTGCAGATCCTGTCCGGCAGTGCGAACGAACGCGAGGAGATCGTCTGCGCCGCCTGAGGGAAGACGTCCTTCGAGCGCGCGCGCCAGTGCGACCAGCGCATTGCGGCCGCCGGTCAGATTCACTCCTGCATGGGCGGACTTGCCGTATGCAACGATGCGCAGCGCATCTTCATCGGCGGACATCGCGAGCCGCGTCCCTTCCGGCATCGCAAACGCGCGCAATTCCTCCTCGAGTTTCGTCCACTGTGGCGTCCCCTCGCTCCACCGCAAACGGACTTCCGCGCGATCGGGAACGATGCTCGGCGCGAGACCAGCGTCGAGAAAATCGACCACATACGGCGTCGTTACTGTTCCGCGCGAGTCGAGCTTCGCGGTGACGGCAAGGCCGTCCCACGCCTTCTCCCCCACCACCACCGGAAATTCGGAATCGAGCACGAGCGAGTAATCGGGCGCAGTGTGATCTTTGAGGTATTCGGCAATTTCGCCGGCTGCCGATTCTTCTTCACTGCCGACGAGGAGGCGAATGGTATGCGTCCGCTTGCGGCCACTCTCTTTGAGCGCCTTCATCGCGAGCAGCGCCTGAATGAGCGGCCCTTTGTCGTCCGCCGCACCACGTCCCATCACATACCCGTTGTCCACCCGCCCTTCGAACGGAGGAAAGGACCACGCATCGGCGTCCGCCGGCTGCACGTCCCCATGAATGACCAGCCCCAGCACCGGCGCACCGGCAGGACCCGGCAGTTCAATCTCGGTGATCTTCCCCGCATCGCGCGAAACGAACCCGAGCTCTTTCGCGGTCTGCCGCAGCCACGCCTTCTGCGCGACGTGCGCCTCCGCATCGAATTGATGCGTCGGAAACCGCAGCACCTCGAGCAACATCGGCACGAGCCGCGTGGCCTCATGTTTCTCGTAGTGCTGGAGGGGGGACAGTGTGGCGGCGAGGACGAGGATGGGGAGAAGCATGAGGTGCATGGTACGACGCGGTTGTCCGTTGTTTGTTGTCCGTTCTCCGTTGTCCGTTTTCTCACGAGACGCGAGACGCACCTCGAACGGACAACGGAGAACGGACAACAGCGCGCAGCGCGCCGCGGGCTCAAAACAACCTCGCCCCCTCCAACGCCAGCAGCCACTGCTTCCTTTCGATCCCGCCGCCGTATCCGGTCAGCGTGCCGTTCGAGCCGATCACGCGGTGGCAGGGGACGATCACAGGAATCGGGTTCGCGCCGTTTGCGGCGCCGACCGCGCGCACCGCGCTCGGTTTGCCGATCCGGCGCGCGAGCTCGGCGTAGGTGACGGTCTCGCCATACGGGACTTTCGTCAGCGCCTCCCACACTGCGAGCTGGAACGCGGTTCCGCGCGGCGCGAGCTCGATGTCGAAGGTTTTCCGTCTCCCCGCAAAGTACTCGCGCAACTGCGTGAGCACCGCCGCCGCACGCGGATTCGGCTCGACCTCCATTACGCCGAAACGCAACTGTTCGAGCCGCCCTTCTGCGTCGACGATCGCGGTGAGCGGGCCAATCGGTGAATCGAGAAGCATCGGTCTATCGTAGAATACGCGGCAGTCCAATCCAGTCTCGAGGTTCCGACCATGAAAACCTTGCTGAAGGTCTTCGGCATCGCTGTGCTCGCAATCGTGGCGCTCGCCGCGATCGGTGTGTCCTATCTGTCGCTGCGCAAACCGGCCCAACGCCCCGCGGCGGCAATCCGCATCGAGCCGACGCCCGAACGCGTCGCGCGCGGCAAGTATCTCGTGCGCCACGTCGGCCTCTGCCTCGACTGCCACTCCGAGCGGAAGCTCTCGTACGCGCTGCCGTTCAATCTCGAGCACGAGGGCGCACGCGGTCTGGTGTGGAACAAGGAGATCGGCTTCCCCGGCACGCTCGCCGCCGCCAATCTCACTCCCGACCCCGCCACAGGCCTCGGCAAGTGGACCGATGGCGAGATCCTCCGGGCGATCCGCGAGGGGGTCGACCGCGACGGCAATGCGCTCTTCCCGATCATGCCGTACGCGCACCTGCGCAGCCTCAGCGACGACGACGCCTACGCGATCGTCGCCTATCTGCGCACGCTGAAGCCGGTGCATTACGCGAAGCCGAAAAAGTCGCTGCAACTCCCGCTGAATTTCGTCGAGAAGTTCATGCCGGAACCAATCACCGCCCCCGTCCCCCCGCCCGATCGCAGCAACTCGGTCGCCTATGGAAAGTATCTGGTCACTGTCGCGAGCTGCGCGGAATGCCACACGCCCCACGACAGCCACGACGCACCGATTAAGGGAATGGAGTTCGCCGGCGGCTGGGAAATGCACGCGCCGACGTTCAAGGTGCGCACCGCGAACATCACCCCTCACCCCTCCACCTGGGTCGGCCGCGCCACGCGCGAGGAGTTCATCGGCCGCTTCGCCGCGTTCCGCAATTTCGATGCGTCCCAAGCGCCGCAGACGGACGGCCGGAACACCCTCATGCCGTGGATCTCTTTCTCCGGAATGACGGATGAAGATCTCGGCGCGATCTACGACTATCTGAAAACGATCAAGCCGATTGCCAACGACGTGCGGCCGTGGGGGTGATTCCGGGAG
>JALYOB010000597.1 GCA_030857085.1 Acidobacteriota bacterium
CTTTCACTCCGTCTCGCGAAAGTCAGTCAAAGCGGCGACTTGCGTCGCCGCACTCCACATGTCCACACGTCGCGGGGCGCTACCCCTTCGCGCAGGAGTTCAGTCGCCGCTTTCACTCCGTCTCGCGAAAATCAGTCAAAGCGGCGACTCGCGTCGCCGCACTCCACATCACTTTCCGGCCAATGCTTTCCAGATCACCGGCGCCAATCCCTCCGCCGCGGGAGGATCGATGTTCGCCAGCGCGACCACCGTCCATTCCCCTCCCGTCGCCACCGCCGCGTTGACGCCCATCATGCCGCCGGCGTACATCCCTTCGGCGATGAACGGCGGCTGCGTCGACGCGGGCATTTTGAAAAACCAGGCGGTGGTCTTTGCGTCGAGCAGCTTCGCGTTGCTGAGCGCGTTGTCGAACGCGAGCAGATCGGCCGCGGTCATGTATGCACCGCCTGCGGCGTTCGGCGCCGCACCGTGCACGAGAATGTTGCTGCGCACCTTTCCCCCGCCGAGGGCGAGCGAGTAGCCGGTGGCGAGATCGGGAACGATGTCGTCGTCGTGGAAAAAGCCGCTGTGCGTGATCCCGCCGCGCGCGAACACATTCCGTTCGATGTAGCGCTCGTACGGCATGCCGGAAAGACGCTCGACCATCTCGCCGAGGACCACATAGCAGGAGTTGCAGTACTGCTTCTTCGTCCCCGGCTCGAACAGCAATGCCTTCGGCGACGTGTAGAGATACCAGTCGTGGTTGGAGCGGAACCTCTCACGCGACATCGCTCCCAGATCGGGACCGAAAAAGTCAGCGAGGCCGCCGCGGTGATCGATGAGCTGCGCGATCGTCGCCTTGCGCGCGTTTTCATTCGGATAATCGGGCAGCAGCTTGCCGATCGTGTCGTCGGGCGTGAGCTTCCCTTCCATCATCAGCTGACCGATCGCGACGCGCGTGAACTGTTTGTTGATCGAGCCGATGTCGAAACGGGTGGCCGTCGTGTTCGGAACTTTGTACGCGCGGCTGGCCATGCCGTACGCCTGCTCGAACACCGGCTTGCCGTTGCGCGCGACGAGCACGACGCCGGAGAAGTCGCCCGCGTCGCTGAGCTTCTTCATGTACCCGCCGAGCGCGGACGTGAGCTGCTTCGCATTCATCTTCCCGTCGATCGGCGGCGGCGGGATTTCCTTCTCGTCGCCTTCGCCGCCGACGTCCACGGAAAACATGGTGATGAGGAACGGCGCCTCTTTCTCATGTTCGAGGATGAACGCGCCGCGTAAGCCGGTCGAGCCTTCGACCGGCACGACCGCTTTCGTCTCGGAGACGACCTTGATCGGCCCGGCGATCTTCACCGTCCCGAAATCGCCGCGCAGCCGTTGGAAAAACTCTTTGCGGCTCTCGGGGTTGCTGCGCTCGCGCAGCTTCGGCGCATACCCGCTCGCCACGAACGCCTCGAACTCCTCGGCGGTCCCGTTGAATGCCGCGACCGTCGCCGCCGCGCGCTGGTCGAAGGTGGTGATGTCGGCCGCAAACGCGGCGCAGACGGTGAGGAAAAGTGTGAGTGTCGCGAGAATCTTCGGTCTCATGACCGCTTCATACGAGGAGGTCATGAATGTCTGATGAAGATGCGCCGAGGCGTTCACTTCAGGACCGACAAAAGGCGCTCCGGCAACCTCGCCGTCTTCTCGAACCTGAACGGGATCAAAGTGATCGCGAATCCCGCGCTTTTCTTCTATGTGCGCCCGCAGGGAACGGACACGATTCGCGATGCGCCGGCCGGAAATCCGGCGATGGTTTTCAATAGCACGGGAGCGAACGCGAAGCTGCGCTGCATCGTCCCGGGCATCTGGGAAATCGTCGAAGCGCACGGCACGATCGGCTGGGCCCCTTGACGTACGATGCGCGGCGATGACTCGTCTCGCGGCGCTTCTTCCTTTCTCTCTCCTCTTCTTCGCGGCTGCCTGCCGCACGGCAGTTCCCGCTCCGGCCGCACCAATGGCCGGAGCGGTTCCGGTCGACGAAATGCGCGCGCTGATGCAGCGCGCGGACGTTGCCGCGGCAATGGCGCATGTCGACGCCGATCGCGATCCGATCGTGGCGCAGTGGCGCACGGTCACCGAAATCCCCGCACCGTCCGGACAGGAAGCGCAGCGCGCGGATTACCTCGAGGCGCAGCTGCGGCAGTACGGATTGCAGGACGTGCATCGCGACGCCGCCGGCAATGTGATCGCCGTGCGCCGCGGCACAGGCGGCGGCAAGCGCGTGGTGTTCGACGCGCACATGGACACGGTGTTCGCGAAAGAGACGAACGTCACCACGCGTATCGAGAACGGCCGCATCTACGCACCCGGCGTCGGCGACGACACGCGCAACGTGATCGCAATCCTGGCGATGATCCGCGCGATGAACGCCGCGCACGTGCAGACGAAAGGCGATCTCACGTTCGTCTTCACCGTGGAGGAAGAGACGTCGTTCCGCGGCGCGAATCAGTTTCTCGCCGATCACGCGAAAGAGATCGATCGCTATGTCGCGCTCGACGGCGGCTTCAATGGTTTCACGTACGGCGGCACCGGGATCTACTGGCACCGCTATCACCTGATCGGACCGGGCGGCCATACGCGCTCGCGCACGCCGCCATATTCGGCGACGCTGCCGCTCGCACGCGCGATCGAGCGTATCTACGCGCTGCATGTGCCGGAAACATCATGGCTGAACATCGGCATGCTCGGCGGCGCAGACGTCTTCAACGCCAAGGCCGCCGATGCATGGATGAGCGTCGACCTCCGCTCCACGGTCGGCGAGGAGCTGCATTCGCTCGACACGGCGATTCAGCGCATCGTGAATGAAGAAGCGGCGCGCGCAGGGATGACGATGAAGCGCGACGTGGTGTCGACGGAAGAAGTCGCAAGCCTCCCCGGCCACCGCAACTCGGAGATGGTCCGGACGACGGAAGCGGTGTTCCGCGCGTTCGGCATCGACCCGTCGATCACGAACACGGCCTCGAACCACAGCAGCGCCGCCCTGCACGCCGGCGTCCCGGCCATCGGCACCGGCGCCGGCTCCTGCGAAGGCTCGCACGGCCTGAATGAGAACTGCGAGATCGAATCGATCTTCGCAGGAATCAAGCGCGCGGTCGTGCTG
>JALYOB010000161.1 GCA_030857085.1 Acidobacteriota bacterium
GCGTTGCTGCGGCAGCCAAAGCGGCGACTCGCGTCGCCGCACTCCAAACGTTCCTCAACCCTGCGGCATGTACTCGGGCGCGGGCTCGTAGTTGAAGAACTTGGTGATGTCGTTGCGGAACACGAGCTTGAAATCGCCGATCGGACCGTTGCGCTGCTTGCCGATGATGATTTCGGCGATCCCCTTCTCCTCCGTCTCCTTGTTGTAAACCTCGTCGCGGTAGATGAAGCAGACCAGATCGGCGTCCTGCTCGATCGAGCCTGATTCGCGGAGGTCGGAGAGTTGCGGGCGGTGATCGCCGGTGCGTTGTTCCGAGCGGCGCGAGAGCTGCGACAGTGAGAGCAGCGGGACGCCGAGCTCCTTCGCGATCGCCTTGAGACTGCGGGAAATCTGCGAGACCTCCTGCTGCCGCGACTCGATCTTCCCTTTGACCGACATCAGCTGGAGATAGTCGACCATGATCATGTCGAGTCCCATCTCCATCTTCAGACGGCGTGCTTTCGCGCGCATCTCCAGCGGGTCCATTCCCGCGGTGTCGTCGACGTAGATCTTCCCCTTCGCCAGGCGCGCGGAAGCTTCGGCCAGATCGCGCCAGTTGCGCTCGGAGAGCATGCCGGAGCGGATGAGGTGATTCGAGACGCCCGATTCCGAGGAGAGGATGCGGAGGCCGATCTGCTCTTTCGACATTTCGAGCGAGAAGACGCCCACGCTGTAGAGCCGCTCGCCCGCGCGCGGCATGCCGTCCTTGCCGGGGATCGCGATCGACTCCGCGATGTTCATCATGAACGACGTCTTCCCCATCGAAGGACGGGCGGCGAGGATGATCAGATCGCCGGGCTGGAAGCCGGAGGTCATTTCGTTGAAGCGGTCGTAGCCGGTGGGGAGGCCGGTGACGAGGCGGCCGGCATTCGAGTGAATCTGCTCGATTGCGGCCATGTTCGTGCGGGTGATGCGATCGAGGCCGGTGAAGCCTTTGTCCGTCGTCCCTTCCGCGATTTCGTAGAGCGACTTCTCCGCGATGTTGAGCACTTCGCCCGGCTCGCTCGGCGCATCGAGGGCTGCGCGCATGACGCTGTTGCCCATGACGATAAGGCGGCGCAGCATCGATTTCTCTTTGACGATGCGGGCATAGCGCTCGACGTTGGCGACGTCCGGAACGGCGTCGAGCAGTGCGGAAACGTAGGCGACGCCGCCGACCTGATCGAGGAGAGCGTGCTTCGCGAGCTCCTCTTTGAGCGTGAGCGGCTCGATCTCCTGACTGCGCTCCGCCATCATGCGCATGGTCCCGAAGATCGTGCGATGGGCGTCCTTGAAAAAGTCCTCGGTGTCAATCGTTCCGATGATTCTGTAGAACGCGTGATTGTTGATGAGGATCGCGCCGAGGATGGCGCGTTCCGCATCGGGACTCTGCGGCATCGGCCGGTCGAGGGAGACGTCTAATTGAGCGACGGACATGGATCGGTGGCGAGGAGTCTACGAGCGGTGGAGCGGCGCGATTCTTTTATCCCCAGATCTTCCACAGCACGGCTCCGCGCCGAGGCCAATGGTGCGCGGCTTTCGTCAACTTTTCCACAATGTGGAAAACTCGAAACTCACACTTGACAGGGTGTGCGGCTCGCACGCGCGGCAACTCTACTTTTCGTAGACTCCGGAATCGCCTTCCGCTCGCCCGCGTTCGGCGTAACGATCACAAAGGACAGAACTTTCCCGTTCCCTGTCCGTCCCATTGCGGTCTCGATTTCCCGGAGGAGATTCTCTCGAAATGAAACGCACACTCATTGGTCTCGCGCTCGCCGCTGCAGGCGCGACGACGCTCTTCGCGCAGCAGGCTGCAACGGCGCCGCCGGCACCCGCCGCGGCCGCGGGCGACAAGGTCGTCGCCACCGTCAACGGCGAGAACATCACCCGCTCGCAGCTCGATCATCTCTGGTACCGGATGAGCGAGAAGGGCCGCGCGCAGTACGAAAAGTCGGGCGGCGGCAAGCGCGGTTTTCTCGAGAACTACATTCTCAAGCGGCTGATGCTGCAGCAGGCGGCGGCGTCGGGTTTCACGAAGTCGCCGGAAGTGCAGGCGGAGCTCGAGGCCGCGAAGGAAGCGGCTCTGTTCGATCTCTACGTGCGCGACGTCGTGGCCGCGCCGGTGGTGAACGAGAACGTGATGCGGCAGTTCTACAACGATCACGCGGGCGAGTTTCAGCACGGCGAGCGTGCGAAGGTCCGCCTCATCTTTGTGGCCGGTAACTCCGAGGCTTCGCGGACGAAAATCGCTGCGGCGATGCAGGAGCTCGTCTCCGCGCGTGCAACCAATGACCCGCAGAAGCTCCTCGCCGCATTCGCGAGCGCGGCTCGCAAGTACTCCGAGCACGCAACCGCCAGCTCGGGCGGTGACCTTGGATGGGTCGAGCAGGACGAGATCGAGGCCGAGATTGCCGGCGCCGCATTCGCGCTGAAGCCGGGCACGTTCTCCGGCATCATTGAAGGCTCCGACGGCCTGCATCTCGTGTACTCCGAGGGCCGCCAGCCCGCGTCGAAGCAAACCTACGAAGACGCCCGCGCCGGCATCCGCGAATACCTCCTCGGCAGCAACACCCAGAAGATCATCGAGAGCGTGAACCAGACCACCGCTGAGCTCAAGAAGAACGCGAAAGTGACCGTGTTCATCGACAACGTGGATTGAGCGAGGACCTCTGAGCGAGGGCGCGTGCAACGCGCCCTCGCGGGGGTTCTAGGGCTTGATCTCGATCGTCGGATCGTTGTCGACGCCGTTCGCGCTGATCGTGTACTTGTAACTCTTGTTGGCGGAATCGCCGAAATAGCCGGTCTTACAGAAACGCTCTGCGCCACCGCCGCGCGAGTATTCAATATCCGAATAGCCGTCCACGCTGATTTTGAAGTCGAAATCTGCGACCCAGCGTAGTTTCTGCTGATTTCGCCATACCTCGACCGGATCGGTATCAGGAACGGGGACGCCCTTGTTCATCGTAATGCGGACTTCCTTGTCAGGCTTGTTGTCGCTGGACACGTTGCTCCTCCCTTGTCATTGCACGACGCGCTACCTCGACGTGTCGTTCAATTGCTCTTGTCACTGGCCCGGGGCGAATGGACCACTGCCGCAAGCCTACCGTCTTTTCGCAGGTTGGCAAATTCGGGGTCATGGTCGAAATCGGAGGGATTGGCGCCGAAGCGGATCGCCTGCTCGATTCTGGCGAGCGCTTCATCGTCATCACCGGCGATGTTCGCAACGACAGCGGCCTCATAAATCGTCGACGCGTCGCGCGGTTCGAGTTCGAGCGCGCGCATCATGGAGGCGCGAGCTTCACGTACACGATTGAGTTTCGCCAGAGCGCTCGCGCGCGACGTATAAGCCGCCGCATCGGCAGCGTTGACTTGCGTAGCGTTGTCACAGAATTTGATTGCGCGCTCATAAGCGCGGCGCGCGTCAGCTTCGCGGCCGGGCATCCAGCGATAAGCATCGCCGAGGTTCCGCCAATACAAACAGGTTTGGGGCGCGAGCTCCGTGGCCTTTTCCAGCGCACGAGCTGCGTCGGCGTATTTCCCGAGAAAGTAGAATGTCGTTCCGAGATTCGAGTAGCCCTGGCCCGTGGGTGTCGTTTTGACGCTCACTGCGAACATACCGGCGGCTTCGTCATAGCGGCCCATTCGCTGCAACGTTCCGCCGGCATTGCTATAGCCCCACGCACTGTCGGGTACCAGTTCGATTACCTTCTGGAACTGCGCTAATGCGTCTGTATACCGGCCGAGGTGAAAGTAATAGGCGCCCAGCCGGTTGTACCCGGCCCACGCATTCGGTTGGAGCTCGATTGCACGCTTGAACCAGATTTCCGCGTTCTTCAGATCTCCCGAAACCTGGTATGTGGCGGCCAAACCAAGAACAGCGTCGGCGTGGTTCGGTTGCGTGCTCAGCACCCGCATGAAGGCGGCGACGGATTCCGCGTAATGTCCGGTTTCGCGTTGCAACTCGCCGAGTGTCACGTTGACGTCGATGTTTTGCGGGTCGGCGCGCAGAGCGGCAGCCGCGGCATCGCTTGCTGTTGCAGCGAATGCCGGTTGCTTCGTGTCGAGGAACTTGTACAGGTAAGCGCGCGCGAGCGCCGCCTGCACTGTTGCTGATGGTCCGAGCGTCTTCAGGATTCGAAGCGCGTTGTCGACTGACTTCGCGTCATCGTACCGGTGGAGATAGCCAATGGCTTCGAGGTACTGACGCTGCGAAACTGCCGGGTCGAGGGCCACGTGCACATTCGTCCGGCCTAACGCGAGGTTCCGGGCCACGCTGTCCGCTACTTCGTCCTGGACCGCGAACAAATCGCTCACGGTTCCATCAATGAGGTCGTTCCAGCGGCGGCCGGTGGAGGGGTCCACTACTGTGTACGTCACGCGGATGCGGTCGGCGTCGCGTTGCATGACGCCGCTCAGGACTAAGTTCGCGCCGAGGTTGCGGGCGGCTTCGCGCATGTCTTTCGGCGCGGGCTCGGTGGCGGCGGGGCGCATCACCTGCACGGTCGGGTAGCGCGCGAGGCGGGCGGTCAATGTCTCCGTGAAGCCTTCTGCGACGAGTTGGCCGGCGTTGTCGTTGGCTGTGAATCCGAGGACGGCGAGGTACTTTTTTTCGGCGGCGGAGGCGGCAGCCGCGGGGTCGCGCGGTGCGCGATCGCGGGCGATGAAGATGACGCCGGCGATGAACGTCGTCAGTGCAACCGCGGCGATGATTGCCACGAGCGGTTTGCGCTTCGGTTCGACGCGCTGATGGAACCCGCTCTCTTCGGCGGCAATGCGATCGCGAAGCAGGCGGATTTCGCGTGCGAGATCGCGCGTCGATGAGTAGCGGTCATCGGCCGACTTTGCGAGCAGGCGGCCGATGATGTCGGCGAGCTGCACGGGCGCGCGCGTGGTCGTCTTCGTGATCGGCGGCGGATTGTGGTGGAGGATTGCGGAGAGCGTGTCGATCGCCGTCTCGCCATCAAACGCAGGGCGTCCGGTCACGAGCTCGTAGAGGATCGCGCCGAACGCGAACTGGTCGGAACGGAAGTCGAGTCTCCGTCCGGTCGCCTGTTCGGGCGACATGTAGCCGACGGTGCCGAGGATCGTGCCGGGGTTGGTGCCCGGCATCTCGAGCTGCAGCGTGTCTTCGCCCTTTTCGGGCGCGGGGCTGATCACTTTCGCCAGGCCGAAGTCGAGAATCTTCACGAACCCGTCGCGGGTGATCATGATGTTCTCCGGCTTGAGATCGCGATGAACGATGCCGCGCTCGTGTGCGGCGGCGAGGCCGTCGGCGATCTGGCAGGCGACGTCGAGAGCCTTGCGCACCGGCAGCGCGCCGCCGCCGACGAGCGTGCGAAGGTCGTGGCCTTCGATGTACTCCATCACGATGTAGGGACAGCCTTCGCTGCTGCCGACCTCGTGGATCGTGACGATGTTCGGATGATTGAGCGCGGAGGCGGAGCGGGCCTCCTGGGTGAAGCGGCTCAGCGTGTCGCGTTCGGCGGTCAGCCGCAGCGGCAGGACCTTGATCGCCACCTTGCGGCCGAGCTTCGGATCGCGTGCGACGTAGACCTCGCCCATGCCGCCCGAACCGATCGGTCCGAGGACTTCGTAGTGGCCGAAAGATGGGCGAGGAGCTTCCATGAGTGACTGGAGGCCGGATTCTAGCGGGCGGCGCAAAGCAGCGCGACGTATAATTCGCCGCGTTCCCGGAGAGCGTTTCAGCAATGGCAGGATTGGCGCGGGCCGTCGCGGCGATCGTCGTGTTCAGCGCAGGCGCGATCAGCGTCGCCGCCGGTGAGCCTCGTGTGTCGCTCGTTCCGTGGCGGGTGATCGAGCCGGGCGCGAAGATCGACGCGCCGCTCGTCCTCTTCTGGGTTCCTGCGAGTTCCGAAGAGTTGCGCCGCTCCGAGCTGCTGACGTCAGACGATCTCAGTCTCGGCTCGTCGCGATGTGTGGCGATGCGCGTCGTACGCGCGAACGATTACGCGCGGCTCGCCGCGTTAGGCGTGGAAGGCAACGTGCCGATGGCGGTGCTCGCCGATCGCAACGGAAACGTGATCGGCCGCGTCGAGGCGGACGACGGCGTGCTGCCGATCGGCGAGGTGGAAGAGCTCGTGCTCGACGAGCTCGATCGCCGTGAGGCTGAAGCGGAGGAGTTGCTCGATCGTGCGCGTGCGCGCGCTGCCGAGCGCGATGCCGACGCGGCGTTGCGGATCTATCAGGCCGTCGCCGAGGCGCATTGCGTTTGTCCGCGTCAGGCGCGCGATGCGCGGCGGGCGATGCGCAAGCTCGGGCGCAAATGAAAACGGCGGGCTATGAAGCCCGCCGTTCGTCGTTGTTCGTTGTCGTTGCGGTTACGCCGCGCGCAACATCCGGACGGCGACCTGCCACTCGCGGCGCGAACGGCGCACGTGACGCCGCGACAGTTTCCGTGTGATGCGCCACGACGAGCCCTGCTTCTGCTGCTCGATCGCCTTGCGCCACAAGCGGACGGCCTTCTCGAGGTGCTTGCTCGCGATCTGGAGGCGGCGGCGCACCTCTTCGCCCATCGTGCCGGTGGCGGTGGCCATCTTCGGCTCGACGTCGCGCAGCGCGGCGCTCATGCGCGCCTGTTCGATCTGCGGCAGCGGCGTCGTCAGCAGGTGATCGGCGAGACCGAGGCCGCGCAGTGCGGCGATGAACCACTTCGCCGGATCCCACTGATACCAGCGGATGCCGTTACGGAAGTCGGCCGGGAAGCGATGGTGGAAGGAGTGATATCCCTCGCCGAGCGTGACCAGCGCGACGAGCCAGTTGTCGCGCGCCGAAGCCTCGGAGTTGAACTCCGGCTTGCCGAAGTAGTGGGCGAGCGAGTTCACGAAGAACGTCGTGTGGTGAATGACCACCAGACGCGTGAAGCCGCCCCACAGCAGGCCTCCGATCGGATCGCCGAACGCGGCGCCGATCAGCGTCGGAATGCCAAAGCCGCCGGCGATGAGCACGACCTTGTTCCAGCGGTGCTGCCACATGACGATCGGGTTCGCCTTCAGGTCCGGCGCGTTGGCGTACGTCCGATCCATCCCCTCGTTCTTGTAGAAGATCCAGAAGATGTGCGCCCACCAGAAGCCACGCTGGATGTTGTACGGATCCCAGTCCTTGTCGGCGTGTTTGTGGTGGACGCGGTGCTGGGACGACCACTCCAGGATCGAGTTCTCGGCGGCCATGGCCCCGAAAAACGCGAAGAACGCCTGCACGATCGGATGCGCCTCGTAGCTCTTGTGCGAAAAGAAGCGGTGGTATCCCGCGCAGATCGACATGCCGACGGCGAGATACATCGTCACCATCAGCACCAGCTGCCAGAGGTGGAAGCCGCGATACCAGGTGTACGCCGCCGTTCCGACGACGCCGATGATCGGGGTGAGGGTGAGGAACGCGATGTTCACCCAGTCTTTTTTCTGCGAGTGCTGAGCTTCGATGACGGCACCTCCAAGTGCGAACCAACGTGCGATCCGTGGGAGAGCGTAGTATGCACCCGCGGAGTCTGTCTGATAACGCGACTTCTCTCTTCCCTATTCGCAGCCGCGCTTGTCGTCGGGCCGGGATCGCATCACGCCGTTGCGAGGAAGTTGATTGCGGAAGCGCAGCAAACCTCGAACCCGATCCGGCTGATCGTGCTCTCGCGCGAGATCCGAAGCGAGCTCGACGCGGCCATTGCGGACAACCCGGACGACGTCGAGGTGCGGCTCGATCTGGTGCGCTGGTTCGTGATGACTCCGGTGATCGGGGGCGGCGACCTCAGTGCAGCGCGCGCGCAGGCGGCAGAGATCGGCAAGCGCGACGTTGCCATGGGCCACTTTGCGCGCGGCTACATCGCCTACCGGCAGAAGGAGTATGGAGCCGGACGAGTCGAGCTGCGCGAGGCGATGCGAACGGCAAAAAGTGCAGCGACGCGCGACCTGGCGGCGAAGTGGCTCGGCTGGCTCTCGCAGGAGTCGCAGCAGTGGGACGACGCCTTTGCGATCTTCGAAGCGTTGCGCGCGAACGACCGCAGCGCGCTGTACGAGATCTGGCGCACGTCGCAGTTCTGCCGCTGCCGCCGGGCGGAGGGGGAGGCGGCGTTGAGGGAGTATAAGAATCGTTAGTCGGTTGTCCGTTGTCCGTTCAAGGGGATGTCTCGCGAGGACTCACCCTCAACGGAAAACGGACAACGGACAACCAACGCTTCACTTCATCATCGGCACATCCACTCCACGCTCTTTCGCCACCTCGATCGCCTCTTCGTATCCTGCGTCGACGTGGCGCATGACGCCGGTGCCGGGGTCGCAAGTGAGGACGCGTTCGAGGCGGGCGGCGGCTTCGTCGGTGCCGTCGGCGACGATCACCATTCCGGCGTGCAGCGAATAGCCGATGCCGACGCCGCCGCCGTGGTGGACGCTCACCCACGTCGCGCCGGAGGCGGTGTTGAGCAGGGCATTGAGAAT
>JALYOB010000598.1 GCA_030857085.1 Acidobacteriota bacterium
AAATCGGCGCTGAGCTTCGGCGCGTTCGGATTGGCGATGACGACGGACTTCATCATCTTCGCCACCGCCTCGTCGTCGAGCTCGGGCGGCGTGAAGAGCTTCAGCAGATCGACGCGCGCCTGCACCATCTGCGTGATGGCGAGCATCAGCTCGTTGCCGTCACCGCCGCATTCGAGCTGGATGCGATTGATGTACGCGTACGGACTCTGCGAGCCGACCGCATCGCGCTGCCGGCGCGCAGTGGCCGATTCTTCGGCGCTGCTCAATGCCTCGTTCGAGGCGGCGAGATCGGCCAGAGCGGCAGTGCCGCCGGAAGGATTCCAGAGGCGATAGTCGCCGGCCGCGCGCGGACGGAAGAAGATGAGGCGGACGCTCTGTCCGATGCCGGGCAGCACGGGGTACTTCCAGATCTCGATCGGCTGCAGGACGCGCGGGCAGCTCGGGCGCACGACTTCCGCCGGGGCGCCGTGGAGCAGGAACATCTTCGCGCGATCGGAGCTCGCGTTGTGGAACTGCTTTTTCGCGAACTCGAGCCGGCGTGCGTAGATCTCTTTGAACTTGTCGCCGGTCGAGTGATTCATGGCGTCGCGGCGGCGCCAGAACTCGTCGACGAATGAGTCGCGGTCTTCGGCGGTTTCGAGCGAGAGGAAGAGGTCGAGTTCGGCGGGCAGCATGATCGGCTCGACGTCCTGCGCGAACTCGCGATGGCGTTCATCGAGCCGCGACATCCGCTCGCGGCGCTCGCGTTTGGACAACTTGCGCACCGCTTCGTACTGCTGTTTCGGCGGAGCGGCTTCCTGACCGAGAATGGTTGCAGCGAATGCGAACGTCAGAGCGATCACGGCCAGCGCTTTGGGGTTCATGGATTTCCTAGTCTGATGCGGATCTATCTCGACAACAACGCCACGACAGCGATTGATGAGGATGTGCTCTCGGTGGTCGAGAGCTCTCTGCGCGACGTCTTCGGCAATGCGTCGTCGATTCATAGGGAAGGCCAGACCGCGCGGCGGACGATCGAAAGCGCGCGCGAGTCGGTCGCACGGCTCATCGGCGCGACCGCGCGGGATCTCGTGTTCACCAGCGGCGGAACCGAGTCTAACAACGCGGCCATTTTCGGCGCGGTGGGACGCGACCTTCGTTGCCACATCGTGACAAGCGCAATCGAGCATCCGTCGGTGGCCGAGGCGGTGCGCGAGCTCGAGTCGCGTGGCTGCGAGGTGACGCGTGTGATGCCGTCGCGAAGCGGCCTCGTCGCAGCAGAAGAGGTGATCGCCGCCATGCGCGAGGAGACGCGCCTGGTGACGGTGATGTTGGCGAACAATGAGACCGGCGTCATTCAGCCGGTCGCCGAGATCGGCGCCGCCTGCCGCGCCCGCAACGTGCACTTTCACTGCGATGCGGTGCAGGCGGCAGGAAAGATCTCCATCGATGTGGAAGCGCTGCAGTGCGACACGCTCGCGATTTCCGCGCACAAGCTGCACGCGCCGAAAGGAATCGGCGCGCTCTACGTGCGCCGCGGGTTGACCATGGCCGCGCATCTCGTGGGCGGCGCGCAGGAACGCCGGCGGCGCGCGGGGACGGAGAACGTGCCGCTCGCGGCTGCATTCGGCGCCGCGGCCGCGCTGCCCTCGCGCACGTCAGAAATCGCTGCGCTGCGCGATCGGTTCGAGTCGCGCGTTCGCGCGTCGCTCGCGGTGACCATCAACGGCTTCGCCGTACCGCGTCTCCCGAACACGAGCAACGTCACGTTCGTCGGCGCCGACGGCGAAGGAATCGTGATCGCGCTCGACCTCTCCGGCGTGGCCGTCTCGACCGGCTCTGCGTGTTCGAGCGGCCGCGTCGAACCGAGCCCGGTGCTGCTGGCGATGGGACTCACGCCGGAGGAAGCGAAGTCGACGGTGCGCTTCTCTCTCAGCCGCTTCACGACGGAAGAAGAGGTGGATCGCGCCGCGTCACTGCTCGTGGAGCTCGTGCCCCGCTGCATGCGGCCGTAGGGCGCGCCCTCGGCGCTCCCGTCATGCAGAGCCGCGCAGACGGCGAAGCATCTCAAACTACGCAGAACGCGCCCGCCGCGCATCCTGAGACCCTTCGGCGTCTCCGCGCCTCAGGGTGACGGGGGAGCCGCTACCCCCGCCGTCATGCAGAGCCGCGCAGACGGCGAAGCATCTCAAACTACGCAGAACGCGCCCTCCGCGCATCCCGAGACCCTTCGGCGTCTCCGCGCCTCAGGGTGACGGGGGAGCCGCTACCCCCGCCGTCATGCAGAGCCGCACAGACGGCGAAGCATCTCAGACTACGCAGAACGCGCCGTCCGCGCATCCCGAGACCCTTCGGCGTCTCCGCGCCTCACGGTGACGGGGGAGTCGCTAGCCTCGCCGTCATGCAGAGCCGCGCAGACGGCGAAGCATCTCAAACTACGCAGAACGCGCCCTCCTCGCATCCGGAGACCCTTCGGCGTCTCCGCGCCTCAGGGTGACGGGGGAGCCGCTACCCCGCCGTCATGCAGAGCCGCGCAGACGGCGAAGCATCTCAAACTACGCACAACGCGCCGTCCGCGCATCCCGAGACCCTTCGGCGTCTCCGCGCCTCAGGGTGACGGGGGAGCCGCTACCCTCGCTGTCATGCAGAGCCGCGCAGACGGCGAAGCATCTCGAACTACGCAGAACGCGCCGTCCGCGCATCCGGAGACCCTTCGGCGTCTCCGCGCCTCAGGGTGACGGGGGAGCCGCGCCCCCGCCGTCATGCAGAGCCGCGCAGACGGCGAAGCATCTCAAACTACGCAGAACGCGCCCTCGCGCATCCCGCCCTCTTGAACCTCCCGCGCTCGCATGGCATTGTGACACCCGCACTTACGGTCCCATGCCCGACAAACCCGTACTCCAGGGCGATCTCTCGAAGATCCAGTTGCCCGACGTCCTCAGCTTCATGGCCATGATCCGCGAGAGCGGCAAGCTCGTCGTGCGTCGCGGCGACCTCGAGCGCAGCATTCACTGGAAAGAAGGGGAGATCGTCTTCGCCACCTCGAACTCCCTCGAGCACTCCCTCGGCCAGTTCCTGCTGCGCAACGGCAAGATCACGCAGCAGCAGTACGACGAGTCCAAACGCCGCGTCACGCCGCAGACC
>JALYOB010000599.1 GCA_030857085.1 Acidobacteriota bacterium
GTACCAGAGCGGTGGCTTTGCCACCGCACTCCTAAACAGCGTCATTCGCGGATCGAGGCGATGAGCGCTCCGGCGAATCGGCGGCTATGCCGCAGTCGTATCACGATTCGTGCGCGGGCACGGCGACGGGCGCGGCGGGGAGATCGACAATGAATGTCGAGCCGTGACCGGGCGTACTTTGCGCGCTGATGTCGCCATGCATCGCCTGGGCGAGATCGCGGCTGATGGCCAGTCCGAGACCGACACCGCGCGGGGCGCCGAGGGGATTGCGGGCGACGCTGCCGGCGGCGTCGAGCTGCACAAAGGGAGAAAAGATGCGCTGCAGGTCGGCCTCGGCAATGCCGATTCCTGTGTCGCGCACGAGAATGCGCACGCGATCACCGGCGCGTTCACAATCGACCGAAATTCTGCCGCCGGGCGGCGTGAATTTGATGGCGTTGGTGACGAGGTTCAGGAGAATCTGCTGCAATTTGTCCGGATCGGCAGTCACCATCGCGCCGTCGCAGTCGGAGGTGGTGTACGAGAGATTCGCCTCCTGCAGCTGTGCGCGCAACAGCGAGTGCGTGCGCGCGAACGCCTCGCTCACGTTGACGTCGGCGGGCTTCACTGTGACGCGGCCGGAGTCGAGCTGCGCGAACTCGAGGATGTCGCCGATCATGCGCGTCAATGTGCGGCAGGCCTCGCGAATCGCCTCGACCGATTGTGTCTGCTGGTCGTCCAATTCGCCACTGAGGCGAATGAGCTCCGCATTGCCGTAAATGGTGGTCAATGGCGTGCGGAGGTCGTGGGACATCATGGAAAGGAATTTGGCCTTGGAGGCATTCGCCTCTTCCGCCTGACGGCGCGCCTGCAGCAATTGCTCTTCGTACTGGTGCCTCTGCAGCATGCGCATGCAGAAGCAGTCGCTGATGAAAATGCCGCCGCGCTCGCGACGCGCGGCATTGATGAGCACCGGCACGTCGCGGCCGTCTTTGGTGCGCAGCGCGAAGTAAACCTCTTCGACCGTCTCCTGCATCTTGAGGAGCGGGAAAAGGTGCGTGTGATAGAAGATGCGCCCGCCGGCCGGGAGGAGTTTCTCGAAATGCCAGCCCAGGAGCTCGACGCGTGTATAGCCGAGCATTGAGGTGGCGAGCGTTTCGTTGATCTCCACGATCGTGCCGTCGTCAGCAAATGCGACATAGCCGCACGGCGCGCGATTGATGAGGCTGTCCATCGTACGGCGCAACGACGATCAGGCCGCGAGGTAGCTCTTCATCGCCTCGATCGTCTCTTCGGGATGGCTGATGTGCGGACAATGCCCTGTCGCGCGCAGCAGCCGCAAGGTGCTCTTCGGCATCGTCCGATAAAGATAATTGCCGACTTCGACCGGTGCAATCGCGTCTTCATTGCACTGCATGATCAGCGACGGAACGCGCACCTGCGCCAGGTCCGAGCGATTGTCGGCAAAGAAAGTCGCCTCGGCGAAACGGCGCGCGATTTTCGGATCGGTCGAGCAGAAGCTCTCCTGCAGTTCCTGTCCGAGCTCGGGGCGATCGGGATTTTTCATGATCACCGGCGCGAGGAAATTCGCCCAGCCGATGTAATTCTTGTCCATCAGATCGAGCAGGCCTTCAATGTCCGGCCGCTCGAATCCGCCGATGTAGTCATTGTCGTTGATGTAGCGCGGCGAGGGTCCGATCATGATGAGCTTCGCGAAACGCTCCGGCTCGCGATTGGCGGCGAGGACGCCCACCATGGCGCTGACGGAGTGGCCGACGAAAATCACGTCGCGGAGGTCGAGCGCGGTGCAGATTTCGAGCACGTCTTCCGCGTAGCCTTCGAGGCTCGCATAGCGCTGTTCGTCGTAGGCGCCGAGGTCGGACTTGCCGGAGCCGACGTAATCGAAGAGGACGACTTTGTAGTCGTTCTCGAAGGCGGGCGTGACGAACCGCCACATGTTCTGGTCGCAGCCGAAGCCATGTGCAAAGAGCATGGGCTGCGAACCTTTGCCGAGAACTTTCACGTTGTTACGGGACAGGACGTCTGTCATTGCTTCTCCCTTGTCGGAAAACGCGGATGCAAATCGCGGCCCCGGCTGCGCTCCGGGACGGGACGAGAGCATTGCGGCTATGGCCGTCTTCGTCCGCGTCCGGGATTGGACGATGGACGTGTCGACGCCGGTCCGCTCTTCTGCGAACTGCGTTGGGACTGCGAGCTGCGTTGCGGCTGTGAACTGCGTTGCGGCTGTGAGCTTGCGCCCGCCTTTTTCTTCGGCGGCAATCCGGCCGAGGCGCGGCGCTCCGCTTTGGCGGCCGCGCGTGCACGTTCCTCGGCTTTGCGCGCGCGAATCGCGGCGATGCGCTCCTGAATCGGAATCTCCAGCTTTTCCTGAGGCCGCTGCGAATAGTCGAAGTCGGGAACGGTGACGCGCGGGAGGCGCTTGCCGATGGCGCGTTCGATCACGCGCAGGTCGTTCTCCTCGTCAGGCGCGACGAAGGTGATTGCGTCGCCGGTCATCTCCGCACGCGCCGTGCGGCCCACGCGATGGATGTAATCCTCGGCCAGATTCGGGACGTCGAAGTTGACGACGTGCGAGAGCGCCTCGACGTCGATGCCGCGCGCGGCGATGTCGGTCGCGACGAGGATGCGATAGCGGCCGGTCTTGAATCCCGCCAATGCGTCGGTGCGCTGCACCTGGCTGCGATTGCCGTGAATGCGCTGCGCGGGGATTCTCCGTTTCTCGAGCTGTTCGAACACGCGATTCGCGCGGTGTTTCGTGCGGGTGAAGACGATCGCGTTCTGGATCTCGCCGCGGTCGAGCAGCGTTTCGAGGAGGGCGATCTTCAGGTCCTGCGAGACGGGGAACACCGATTGCGTGATGCCGGTCGCGGGCGCGGCCTTGCGCTCGATGGCGATCATGGCCGGGTTCTTCAGCATTTCGCGCGAGAGCTCGACGATCGGCTGCGGCAGGGTTGCGGAGAAGAACAAGGTTTGACGCTTGGCGGGCAGGTGGCGCAGCACGCGGCGGATGTCGGGGAGAAAGCCCATGTCGAGCATGCGATCCGCTTCGTCGAGGACGAGGATTTCGAGGCCGTCGAGCTTCGCGTACGAATGCTGGAAATGATCGAGCAGACGTC
>JALYOB010000162.1 GCA_030857085.1 Acidobacteriota bacterium
CGCTGCCGTCATGGGCAACAGTGAGATCGAGAGTGAATCCAAAGTCCGACGCGTACGATCCGGAGTAATCGGCCGGATTGCGCTTCACGTCCGCGACCGATTTCACATCGACGAAGAGCGAATACGTCACGCCGTGCTTCGTCTTCGACTTCTCCTTCGTCTTGTTGAACATCGCCACGATCGAATCGGTGTCCGGCTGCGCGGCCGTGATTGCGGCGCCGAGGGTGAGGGAGAGGATGAGGAGAACGTTGCGCATGTTCGTTCGACGATGCGACTGCGGCTCGGTTAGCAGCGGACATCTGTCCGCGGACACCTGTCACCGGACAGCTGAGCCGGACACGCTAACCCACTGAAAACAAACAAGCGCCGCATGGCACCTCGGTTGCCCTTAGTGCCGTCCGTCATGATCCACAACACCTCCTCGATGGACCGGCCGGTCAGCGCGCCGCAGCGCAACATGCGCCTCGCCATCGGCATCGTCATCGGAATCCTCCTCCTCGGCGCGCTGATTTTTGCGCTGCCCGCGATGCGCCGCTGGATCCGCGCCGAGAAAAGCATCGACGCGACCACCGTGCGCACCGCCATCGTCACGCGCGGCGATCTGCTGCGCGACATCAGCGTGCAGGGCCGCGTGGTCGCCTCACTCTCGCCGACGCTCTTCAGCCCCGGCCAGGGCATCGTCTCGCTCCGCACTCGCGCGGGCATGCAGGTCAAGGAAGGCGACGTGCTCGCCACCATCGATTCGAAAGAATTGTTCGCCGCGCTCGATCAGGCGCGCTCGCAACTCCTCACGTCGCGCGCCGAGCTCAATCGCCAGAAGATCGTCACGCGTCAGACGCAATTGCGCGAACAGCAGCAGGTCGAATTACTGACCCTCCGTCTCGCAGCGGCCAAACGGCAGCTCGAACGCGTCGAGACGACGTTCAAAGAAGGTCTCAGTAATAAAGCGGATTACGAGACCGCACAGGACAACGTGCGCATTGCGGCGATGGAGCTCGAACAGGCCCGCAATGAGCTCGGCCTCTCCCGCGAAACCCTCGGGTTTGAAGTGGCGACGCGCGAGCAGCAGGTGCATCGCACCGAATCCGTCACCGGTGAGCTCGAAAAGCGCGTCGGCGACCTGACCATCCGCGCGCCGTTCGACGGCATGGTGGCCTCAGTGGCCGTACAGGACCGCGATGCAGTCGGCCCGAATCAGCCGGTGCTCACTGTCGTCAATCTGTCGTCGCTCGATCTCGAAATCGCATTGCCCGAGGAGTATGCGAACGAGACCGCGATCGGAACGCCGGCGGAGATCGAGTACATGGGACGCATCTACCGCGGCCGCGTGACCCGCGTGTCGCCGGAGGTGGTCAATAGCCAGGTCACGGCCACTGTGGCGTTCGACGGCGAGCGCCCGGTCGGATTGAAACAGAACCAGCGCATGACCACCCGCCTGACCTTCGAATCGAAACGCAACGTCCTGAAGGTCGCGCGCGGAGCGTTCCTCGAATCCGAGGGCGGCCGCGCCGCATACGTCGTCGACGGAAAAGAAGCCACCCGCCGGCAGATCGAAGTGGGCGTGATGAGCGTCAATGAAGTGGAAATCACTCAGGGATTGAAAGAAGGGGAGACGATCGTCGTCTCCGACACCTCTGCTTTCGACAATGCGAAGAGCGTGATGCTGCGGTAGCGCGCTGGCGCGCGCGTTGTTCGTTATCCGTTGTCCGTTCAAGGTGAGGAACGGCCACAAAGAACGGACAACGGACAACGGATAACGGACAACGGACAACCGAATGGAGAACCCCCCAATGCTCGAAATGACCAACATCCGCAAGATCTACCGTACCGAGTCCATTGAGACGCATGCGCTCGAAGACCTTTCGTTGCATGTGAAGGCAGGGGAGTTCGTCTCCGTCACCGGGCCGTCCGGCTCGGGCAAGACCACGTTCCTCAATGTGGCCGGGCTGCTCGACACGTTCGACTCCGGCACATACGTCCTCGACGGGAAGGACGTCAGCCGTTTGTCCGATCGGGAAATGTCGCAGATCCGCAATCGGACCATCGGCTTCATTTTCCAGTCCTTCAACCTCATTCCCGACCTCAATGTGTTCGACAACGTCGACGTGCCGCTGCGTTATCGCGGACTGCCGGCTGCCGATCGGAAAACGCGCATCGAGCGGGCACTGGAGATGGTCGGCTTGTCTGCGCGCACGCGCCACCTGCCATCGCAATTGTCGGGCGGTCAGCAGCAGCGCGTCGCCATTGCGCGCGTTCTGGCCGGCGATCCGAAACTGATCCTCGCCGACGAGCCGACCGGCAACCTCGACTCCTCCATGACCCGCGAGATCATGGATCTCCTCGGCCGCATCAACAATGACGGCACGACCATCGTCATGGTCACGCACAGCCCCGAATGCGCGGAACGGGCGCAGCGCCAGTTGCACGTATTCGACGGCCGTGTCGTGGACATCGAACGCCCGCGCATGACCCTCGCGCGCCCGACGCCCGGCATCACCGCCACGCTGAGCTGAGGAAGATCAACATGTTGACCTATCACGTCAAGATTGCAGTCAAGAGCCTGCGGCGCAATCCCGTACTGACCACGCTGCTCATTGCAGGCATTGCACTGGGCATCTGCGTCTCGACGGCGTTCGTGACGCTGCGCCACCTCTATACCCAGGAGCTCGTGCCCGGCAAGAGCGACAAGCTGTTCTACGTGCAGCTCGACACATGGGGGGCGGACAAGCCGTACAACGCCGAGAAACCGGAAGAACTGCCGGACCAGGTGACGTACCGCGATGCGCGCAATCTCCTGCGCAGCACGATTCCGGTGCGCCAGACGCCGACGTTCATCGCCTCCGCGTTCGTTCATCCCGATCCGAAGATCGCGCGGCCGTTCCAGACCGACATCCGGCTCGCGTTCTCCGACCTCTTTGAAATGTTCAATGCCCCGTTCGAATACGGCGGCCCGTGGTCGAAAGCGGCGGATGCGAAACCGGAGGCGGTCGCGGTCATCGATGCACAGACGAACCAGAAAGTCTTCGGCGGCGGCAACAGCGTCGGCAAGATGATTCGCCTTGAAGACCGTTATTACCGCATCGTGGGCGTGCTCGCGCCGTGGCGCCCCGCCATTCGCCCTTTCGAGCTCAGTCGCAATCCGACCGGGCCGCCCGAGCCGGTGTACATCCCTTTCAATTTCGTCGAGCCGCTCGACCTCAACACCAGCGGCAACACGAACGGCTGGAAGAACGAGACCATCAACAGCGGGGCGGAATTCCGAAACTCCGAGGTGATCTGGCTGCAGTACTGGGTGGAGCTCAAAGACGAGGCGGCGCAGCGCGCGTACAAGCAGTGGCTGGACAACTATGCGCGCGATCAGAAGAAACTGGGACGCTTTCCGCGCGGCCCGCGCACCTCGATCACCACCATTCCCGACATCATTGCACGCTCGAAATTCATCCCGGAGTCGGTGCGGACGATGAGCATCGTGTCGCTGCTCTTTCTGGCCGTCTGTTCCGTGAATCTCATCGGCATTCTGCTCGGCAAGTTCCTCGCCCGCGTGCCGGAAGTCTCCGTCCGCCGCGCTCTCGGCGCAAGCCGCGCGGACATTTTCTGGCAGCACGTCATCGAGTGCGAATTGATCGGCGTCGCCGGCGGCGTGATCGGCATTGCGCTGTCGTACTTCCTTCTCAAGATCATGTCCGGCTACGTCTACAGTGGCGAGGCCCTCCGTCTCGACGGCGAGATGCTGCTGCTCGCGGGATTCCTGTCGCTCGTCGCAGGCGCGGTTGCGGGTGTGTACCCCGCCTGGCGCGTCTGTTCGGTTCCGCCTGCAATGCAGCTCAAGGTGCAATAGGAGAGTTCCATGAACATCGGTCCGATTTTCCGAGCGATGAAGCACAACCGCACGCGCGTCATTCTCCTCGTGCTCGAAATTGCATTGACGCTGGCGATTGTCACGAACTGCATCAACGTGATCATTGCGGAGCGGGCGAAAATCAATCGCCCCTCCGGCTTCGACGACGACAATCTGCTGTGGGTCCGCACCCGTCCGTTTTCGCCCGAGTTCCGCGAAGACGCGACGGTCAATGTCACCGCAGACGCCGACGTTCGCGCGCTCGAGTCGATCCCCGGTGTGCGCGCCGCGGCCAGCACGAGTTTTCGATTGTGGGAAGGCGGCGGCTCGTCGACCAAAGTGCGTCCTGTGACCGGCGGCGCGCCTCAGTCGACGCAGAGTTACTTCGGAACGAAAGACATTTTCGCGACGCTCGGCAGCAGAGTCGTCGCCGGACGCGCATTTCGCGAAGGCGATCACGGCATCGGGACGCAGGACGATCCGCTGCGCGTCGCGGTGATCACGAAGACGCTCGCCGACGCACTGTTTCCTGATGGACAGGCGGTCGGCAAAACGATCGTGCGCACGAGCGACTCGGGCGAGGCGAACGGCGACCCGGTCGTGGTCGTCGGCGTGATCGAACGCTTTTTCAATCCGTATGGGATGAATGCCGACATGTGGAGCGGCCTCGCTGACCGGGCGATGTTCCGCCCCGCGCGCGTCGGCAGCTACAGCAACGGCCTCCGCTATCTGGTGCGTACGGAGCCGGGCAAGATGGCGTCGGTGATGAAGGAAGCCGAAAAGCGCCTCATTTCGGTCAATCCCGGCCGCGTGGTCGAGTTCCAGCCGACTCCGGAGAAAAAAGCGCGCTGGTTCGCAACGTCGCGACTGACGGTCGGCGTGATGTCCGGCGTCATCGTCGCTCTGGTCTTCGTCACCGCCCTCGGCATCCTCGGCATCACCGGCCTCTCGGTGTCGGAACGAACGAAGCAGATCGGCACGCGCCGCGCGCTCGGCGCCACACGCGCGGACATCCTCCGTTACTTCCTGATCGAGAACTGGCTCACGACCACGGCCGGCCTGGTGCTCGGCACCGTCGGCGCCTACGCGCTCAATTTCCTCCTCGTCAGCCACGTCACCGATGTCAAACTGCAATGGCCGCTCGTCGCGTTCGGCGTGCTGCTGTTGTGGATCAACGGCCTCGTTGCCACACTGCCGCCCGCATTACGCGCGACCCGGCTCTCGCCGTCCATCGCGACGAGAAGCGTGTAGCAAGCGGGTTGACCTGTTGCCCGTTGCCGGTTGCCGGTTGCCTGTTGTCGGTTGTCGGTTGTCGGTTCTCGGTCGTCGGTGATCACGCAGACTGGATTCAGGCGCAAATGTCGCGGCAACTGGCAACTGGCAACTGGTCAACGGCGTATATCCAGTCAGCAGCATTCAAGGAGCGTTCATTGACCAAAGTCGTCATCGTCGAAGATCAGCCAGCAGTCGCGAAAGCGCTGCGGGTTTTGTTCGATCTGCACGACATTGAGTCCGTGGTCACGTCCGAGCCTGACGCGGCGGTGCGGCTCGTGGAAAAAGGGGAGGCGGGCGTCCTGCTGCAGGACATGAATTTCACCCCCGGCGCGACCAGCGGCGAGGAGGGGATTGCGCTGTTTCGCCGCGTCCGTGCTGCCGATCCGGCGGTGCCGATTCTGCTCATGACTGCATGGACGTCGCTCGAAACCGCGGTGCAGTTGGTCAAGGAAGGGGCGACCGATTACTTAGCCAAACCGTGGGATGACGCGAAACTGATTGCCACCGTTCGCAGTCTGTTGCGCGTTCGCGAATTGCGGGAGGCGGACGAGCGGGAGAAAAACGAGCGTACGCGTTCGCGCGACGCATTGGCGCGTTCACACGATTTACGCGGCACTGTGTTCGCCAGTGAGGCCATGCGCCGCGTCGTCTCATTGGCCATACAAGTCGCCCCCACGGACGTGCCGGTTCTCATTACCGGTCCCAATGGCGCCGGCAAAGAGAAAATCGCCGAAATCATTCACGCCGGCTCGCGCCGGAAATCGAAGCCGCTCGTGAAAGTGAACGCGGGCGCGATTCCCGACGAATTGATCGAGAGCGAATTGTTCGGCGCGGAGCCGGGCGCTTATACCGGTTCGACGCGCCTCCGCATCGGCCGCTTCGAGGCCGCACACGGCGGGACGATCTTCCTCGACGAAATCGGCAATCTCTCTCCGGCCGGTCAGATGAAGCTGTTGCGCGTCCTGCAAACCGGCGAATTCGAACGCCTCGGCTCCAATGAAACGCGCCGCGTCGACGTGCGCGTGCTCTGTGCGACCAACGCCGATTTGCAGCAGGCGATCGCGCGCGGCACATTTCGTCAGGATCTTTACTTTCGCATCGCCGTCATCGAGGTCACGGTTCCGCCGCTGCGCCAGCGCCGCGAAGACGTGCTCGCACTGGCCGACGCATTCGTGAAGCCGCCGAAACAACTCGGCGACGCCGCACGCGCCGCGCTCCTCGCGCACGACTGGCCGGGCAACGTGCGCGAACTGCAGAATCGCATTCAACGCGCCACCGCCGTCAGCACCGACGACCTCCTCACCCCCGCCGACCTCGGCCTGACCAGCGACGAAAACGACTCACGCGAAGACATCCCCTTCGAGCGCACGCAGATCGAGACCGCCATCCTCAACGCCAACGGCAGCATCTCCCGCGCCGCCGAAGCGCTGGGGATCAGCCGCCAGTCGCTGTATCGGAAGATGGAGAAATTGGGCATTGTGCTGGAGAGAAGGCCGAGGTAAACGGTTGCCGGTTGCCGGTTGCCAGTGACCGCGCAGTCGCTGTTCAAACGCAAATGTCGTGGCAATGGCCAACCGGCAACTCTCGTGTCATCCCGAGCGCAGTCGAGGGATCCCCTGCCTCAGGCCATGCATGACAAAATGACGGAGCGGTAACCTGTTGCCCGTTGCCAGTGACCGCGCAGCCGCTGTTCGAGCCCTCATATCCCGGCAACCGGCAACTGGCAACTGGTAACCGGCAACCGATCACCCTCCGCCGCATCCACAAGCACCGACCTCCATTAAGCTGACCTCTTGCGCCTCTCCACCCGCATCGTGATCGTCATCTCCATCACCGCCGCGATTGCGGCCGGTGCGGGACTCGGCGTGGCCGCGGTGGCGCGGCGCATGCCGCTCTCCTCGGGTGTCCAGTTCGCGCTGGCGCTGCTCGTTGCCTCGCCGTTCGTCTTATGGAGCGCCTCCGTCATCAGCGCGCGCATCGACGAACTGCACGGCGATCTCGGCAACGCATTACGCGCCACACGCGACGGCGATTTCGGACTCCGCCTCGCCGTCCGCGGCGATGCCGAAGTGGCGGAGCTCAAGAGGCTCTACAACGAACTCGCCGACGCCGTACGCACCGACCGCCGCGACATTCACAACAAAGAAATCCTCCTCGATACGATCCTGCAGCGGACGCCCATTGCGGTCGTGCTGCTCAATCCCGGCGAAAGGGTGATCTTCTCCAATGCGGCCGCACGCGAATTGCTGGCGGGCGGCGGACGCATCGACGGGCGCGAGCTCGCGGAGATCGTCGCCACAGTGACGCCGTCCCTGCACGAGGCTCTGGCCACGACCGCCGATGCCATCTTTCGCGTGGGCGAGGAAACCTTTCACCTCACCCAACGCATTTTCCGGCTGCATACACAACAGCACCGCCTGATTCTGCTCGAACGATTGACGCCGGAGCTGCGGCGGCAGGAAGTGTCGGTCTGGAAAAAAGCCATCCGGATCATGAATCACGAGATCAACAACACCGTCGCGCCGATCAGCTCTCTGTTTCATTCGGCGCGGCTCGCACAACAGAAGCCGGAGCATCAGCATCGCCTGGCCGAGATTTACGAGCTCATCGAAGAACGCCTCCAGTTCCTGCGCGCATTTCTCGAGTCGTACGCCCAATTCGCGCGCCTGCCGGAGCCGCGCAAAGCGCGCGTGCGGTGGGCGGAGGTCTTCGACTCCGTCCGCACGCTCTATCCCTTCCGCGTCGACGGCGACGCCGAATCGGAGGGATATTTCGATCGCGCGCAGATGCAGCAGGTGCTGATCAACCTCGTCAAGAATGCGCATGAATCGGGAAGCGCGCCCGACGAAGTCGCGGTGTCTTTACAGCGCACTGTCGAAGACGTCGTATTGCGCGTCGTCGACCGCGGCCCCGGCATGCCGGACGAAGTGATGCGTCAGGCGCTCGTCCCCTTCTATACGACCAAACCCGGCGGCTCCGGCCTCGGCCTCGCCCTCTGCAACGAAATCATCGAAGCCCACGGCGGCCGCATGCACCTCGCCGCGCGAGAGGGTGGGGGAACGGTGGTCACCTGCTGGCTGCCGCAGGCTTGAGCACTCGTTGAATGCGTTTCCCCTCGCGCCGCCTGCGGGGAGAGGGTGGCGCGAAGCGCCGGGTGAGGGGCTGTGATTCGCGCGTGAACCGCCCAATCCTCACCCAAAGACATCCCGCGTGGTGAACAACCCGTACGCAACGCACAATGCGCCGACCGCCCATGCGCCTAACAGCACAATGCAGAACGCCATCGACATCCCTTCGTACGGCGGTGCCTGGCCGGTGTAGTAG
>JALYOB010000600.1 GCA_030857085.1 Acidobacteriota bacterium
CCTCTATCACCTGCACAACCCGTCGCTCGACGATCTGCGCCGCGACGACATTCATGAGGCGATGGACCGGCTGCAGGAGGTTGGGAAGATCCGCTACTGGGGCGTTTCCGTCAGGACGCCGGAAGAAGGGATCGAGATCGTCAACCGCGGTTGGGGCTATGCTCTGCAGGTGCTCTACAACGCCATCAATCAGGCGCCGGCGAAAGACCTCTTTCCGCTCGCGAAAGAGAAGGGCTACGGAATCGTGGCGCGCGTGCCGCTCGCATCCGGCCTGCTGAGCGGCAAGTTCCGCGTCGACACGACCTTTCCCGCGGACGACGTGCGCCAGAACTTCCTCACGCCGAAGCGGCTCGAGGAAGTGATCCCGCGCGTCGACGAGGTGAAGTCGATCATCGGCGGCACCGCGCGTGCGCTCGCGGAAGGCGCGCTGCGGTTCGTGCTCGCGAACGATGCGGTCTCGACGGCAATCCCCGGCATGCGCAACGTGCGGCAGGTGGAGATGAACGTCGCCTCCGACGAAGTGCGCATTCCGCAGCAGGTCGTCGACAAGTTGCAGACGCGACTGGGGGAGTACAACTTCTATCTGCGACACGGGATCCGGATCTAGGCGCCTCGCGCCGTAGCGAGTAATGAGTGGCGAGTTGCCAGGGCGGTATCGCCCGGGCGACAAGGCTCTGGCAACGCGCCACTCGCCACTCGTCACGGCTTTGGGAAGCGCGAGCGCTTCCCAAAGCGTTCTCCCTTCGATGCCCAATCGCACGATCTCCATCCGCGGGGCGCGGACGCACAACCTCAAGAACGTTTCGGTCGAGATTCCGCAGCGCCAGCTCACGGTCGTCACCGGGCCGAGCGGCTCCGGAAAGTCATCGCTCGCGTTCAATACCCTTTATGCCGAGGGGCAGCGGAGATTTGTGGAGTCGATGTCGACGTATGTGCGGCAGTTCCTCGAGCGCATCGATCGTCCGGATGTCGACCAGATCGACGGCATCCTTCCCGCGATCGCCATCGAACAGAAGAACTCGGTCAAGAACGCCCGCTCGACCGTTGCGACCGCCACGGAGCTCGCCGATCACATCCGCCTCTTCATGACCTACTGCGGCGAGACGTGGTGTCCCGACTGCGGCGTAGTGGTCAAGAAAGAACATCCCGAGTTCATCGCCGGCGACATCATCGCCACGTTCGGCGGCAAGCGCGCGGTCGTTCTCGCGCCGGTCTTCTTCGAACCCGAGCATCGCGAAGTGGTCGTCGAGCAGCTCGTGAAAGCGGGCTTCTTCCGCGTCTGGATCGATGGCGCGGTGCGCGACATCAACGACATCGACGCGACGAAGTTCACCAGCTTCGAGCTGGTCATCAACCGCCTCCGCATCGACGAAGAGCGGCGCACACAGATCACCGAAGCCATCGAACAGGCGTTCGAGCTCTCCAAGGGCACCGTCAACGTGCTCGTCGAGTGCGAAGAAGGATGGCAGAGCCACCGCTTCACGTCGCACTTTGCGTGCAACAAGTGCGGCACCGAATTCGTCGAGCCGACGCCGCATCTCTTCTCGTTCAACTCGCCGCTCGGCGCCTGCTCGAACTGCCAGGGTTACGGCCGGATCATCGGCATCGACATGGAGAAAGTGATTCCCAATCGCTCGCTCCGTCTCGATGAGCTGCCGGTCGCGCCGTGGAACTCGCCCGGCTACGAAGACTGCTACGAAGACCTCGAGAAATACGCGAAAAAGTACGGCCTGCGCCTCGACGTGCCGGTCGCCGATCTCACGCCCGCCGAATGGGAAATCCTCCACGACGGCAAAGGGAAGTGGTACGGCATCAAAGGCTTCTTCGAGTGGCTCGAGACGAAAAAGTACAAGATCCACGTGCGGGTGAAGCTCGCGAAGTACCGCAGCTATGAGCCGTGCCCCGTGTGTCACGGCTCGCGGCTCAAGCATGTGGTGAATCACGTGAAGTTCCGCGATCTCACGATCGGGCAGCTGTTCGCGATGGACGTGAAGACCGCGCGGCGATTCTGGGAGTTCCTGCCGCTCGCGAAACAGGAAGAGGCGATGGCGGGACATCTCCGCCGCGAGATCGTGAACCGCCTCGTCTATCTCGATGAAGTGGGGCTCTCGTACCTCACGCTCGATCGCCAGACCCGCACGCTCTCCGGCGGCGAGTCGCAACGCATCAATCTCGCCGCGGCGCTCGGCAGCTCACTGACCGAGACGATGTACGTGATCGATGAGCCGACCGTCGGCCTGCACGCGCGCGACTCGGAACGGCTGCTCGCCGTGTTGCGGCGTTTGAAGAACGCGGGCAATACGGTGGTCGTGGTCGAACACGATCCGACCATCATCGCCGGCGCCGATTACCACGTGGAGATGGGACCGGGCGCGGGCGAGTTCGGCGGCGAAGTGATCGCCTTCGGACCGGCGCGGGCGATGGACGCCACGACGGCACCGGCGCAGTACAACGAAGCGCCCGAAAACTCGGGCGTGATTCGCATCGTCAACGCGCGCGAGAACAACCTCCGCAACGTCACCGTCGACATCCCTCTCGGCAAGCTCGTCGCCGTGACCGGCGTCTCCGGCTCCGGCAAATCGACGCTCATCCGCAACTGCCTCTACAACCGCTACCAGCGCGACATTCGCGGCGTGGCGGGACTCGAGACCGGCAAGGTCGATCGCATCGAGGGCATCGATCTGATTTACGACATGGAGCTCGTCGACCAGTCGCCGATCGGCCGCTCGTCGCGCTCCAATCCGGCGACGTACATCAAGGCGTGGGACGAGATCCGCAAGCTGCTCGCGGAAACGACGGGCGCGAAGCTGAACGGCGTCACGCCCGGCATGTTCTCGTTCAACACCGACGGCGGACGCTGCGAGACGTGTCAGGGCGCGGGCGTCGTGACGATCGACATGCAGTTCCTCGCCGACGTCGAAGTGGTCTGCGACAAATGCGACGGCCGGCGCTTCAACGAGCAGGTCATGAAAGTCACGTTCAAAGGAAAGAACGTGAACGACATCCTGCAGATGACGGTCGACGAGGCGGCCAAGTTCTTCGTCGCCAAACGCATGCTGCTCAAGCGGCTCGACGCATTGCGCTCCGTCGGCCTCGGCTACCTCCGTCTCGGCC
>JALYOB010000601.1 GCA_030857085.1 Acidobacteriota bacterium
CCGGCGACTGCACGCCGAGAACGAGCAGCCCGACGGCGTGCTTGCACGGAAACTTGCGGCTCGGACAACTGCACTTCGACGCCAGATCGGTGAGCGCCACGCGCACCTGATACAGCGCGCTGCCCTAACACTCGCCCCAGATTACGTCACCGTCCTGCCCCACGTTGCGCCAATGCCGCGGCTCCGCGAGCTTCTTTCCGGCCGACGCAACCTGCGCATCCGGCGCCGCGGCCATGACCTGCTCGGTCGTCCATTGCATGGGCGCGAGGATTATAGGGAGCGGCGTACGCGTGTGTATCGTGGCGCGATGAAGAAGAAAGTCATCACCACCGATTGCGCTCCTCGTCCCGCCGGCCCGTACTCCCAGGGCGTCATCGCCGGCGGTGTGCTCTACGTCGCCGGACAGGTGCCGATCGATCCCGACACGGGCGCGCTCGTCACCGGCAGCGTCGCTGAACAGACCGCGCGCGTCCTCGACAACGTCACCGCGATTCTCGAAGCAGCGGGCGTGACCCGCGACGATGTCGTGCAGGCTCGCGTCTACCTTCGCGACCGGGCGATGTTCGCGGAGATGAACGAGGTCTACGCGCGCTACTTCACTGTCGACCCGCCGGTGCGCACGACGGTCGAGGCGGGATTGCGGGAGGGAGTGGATGTGGAGATTGATGTCGTGGCCGTCGTGGGGTGAAGGGGAGCGCTGTTCGGTCGCATCGCAAGCAAATGGGCGACTGCGCTACGCTGTCGCCTCACACCACATCCGCGCCAGAAGAGGAGAGACATGCTCAAACGATTGCTGATCATGGTCCTGGTCCTGTCGGTACCGTGCGCGACGGCCGCTGCTCAGATTTTCCGGGTCGCGCAGATGAACACCGAGCAGATTCGTGCATTGGACAAACAGCGCACGGTCGTCATCCTCACCGGCGGCATTCTCGAGCAGCACGGTCCGCATCTTCCTTCGTTCATGGACGGCTACTCCAACGAGTGGCTCTCGCAACGTCTGGCGGACGCGATCGTCGAGCGCACCGGCCGTCCTGTTCTGATGTTTCCCACCATCCCCCTCGGCCATGAAGGCGCGAACGAGATCGCCGGCAAGCACGTCTTTCCGGGAACGTATTCGGTCAGGCGGACCACTCTGCGCGCGATCTTCATGGATCTCGCCACAGAGCTCGGCGAGCAGGGCTTTCGAAACATCTTCATCGTGCACGGCCACGGCGCGCCGTATCACAACCTGATGCTCGACCATGCCTGCGCATACTTTCGCGATACGTACGGCGGGAAGATGGTTCACATCCGAGGCCTCCTGCCGACGGCGGAACAGATCGCAAAGCTGAAGATCGAGCCGCCGAACCTGCACCTCTCGGAGTCCGAGGCGAAAGAGATCGGAAACATGGACGAGCATGCCGGTTTCGACGAAACCAGCCGGCTCATGTTCCTGCGGCCGGAACTCGTCAGTTCCCGCTACGCGCAGCTCGAGGCGCGGACGACCGACAATCCCACCGAGTTCTTTGCGCGGGCGCGCGTCGAAGGCTGGCCGGGCTATCTGAGCTCGCCGCGTCTCGCGTCCGCAAAGTACGGCGCGATCCTGCAGCAGTACCGCGCCGCGCGCGACAACGCGCTCGCGCTCGCGATCCTCGAAGGAACTCTCGATGAACGAGCGATTCCTCGCTATTCCGCGATGATGACGGGGGACCCGCAGATGATGGCCGAACTCGCAGCGTCCGCACGGAATGAAGCGGAACGCGCGCGCCGGCAGCAGGAATGGTTGCGGAAGAACGGGATCGAATGAGGCCGGAAGGTTCGCGTCGCCGCTACTTGCGGACATGATCGCCGGTTGGTGGGTAAAGGGGGGGGGAATTGTGCATCGCCGAGGGGAGCTGTCTCAGAAGAGGCAATGCGTCTCACGTTGTCGAGGCGCGGTCATGGAGCCGCCATGTGAACCGTCTTTGCCGCGACTCAGCGTGTGGCTGTCCACTGCCGGCCGGTCGCGTCACTGAATGTGACCAGGAGACCTAGGGCCGAGAGTGACTCCAGGACGACCTCGACCTGCGTTCGCTTCGCGCCTTTGAATGCACGCATGGTGCGTTCAGCGGTCCAGCTTTCATTCGCGTTCGCTGCCACGATCTCCCGCACCGCGGCGATCTGTGCTGGAAGTTCTTTCGGCCAGAGGCGCACGTGCTTGCCCGCTGATGCCTCCGCAGCCGGAGCTTGTGTTTCGAGTCCGGTCGCGGCCTGTACGGGGGGCGTTCCGGCCGGATTCTGGAACTCGGGACGGAGCCACCGGACGATGCCGCGCCGCTCTTCTTCGGCGCGTTCCGCGTTCAGTGCTACGAGGCGTTCGAGGACTTCTTCGTCGCTGAGGTTGTACGGCCATTCATACGCGTCGAAGACGGCGGCATCGAGGTCGTCGTGGAGTTGTTTGAGGACAGAGACGAGGCCCTGGTCGTGGATGCCCCGTTCTTTGGGCGTAAGCTCTTTACCGGCGCGGAGTTTTTCCAGGACGTTGTACATCGCGGTAAGTGTGAGGCTGGTGTGCAGTGTCTGCTGACGTTTTCGATGTGTGTCGAGCTGTTCGGCGATATGACGGATACGTGTCTCGATCAGAGTGCTTGTATCGGGAAATGCGAATGGAAGAAAGGTCGCGGTACTCGTGTATCTCGGATCATTGCCGATCCCAAGCCGGCCGCCGGCGGAAAGGGCCCATAGAACATGCGCGCGGCTGGAAAGAACGCCGAGGACGTATGCGTCAGGTGATGCGATCACATACACCATTGCGTCCGGCAGCGTGCCTCCGTCGATAAACACGAACGGCCGGAATTTTGCGGTGTATGGCGTTCCGATGAATCGCGTCAGACCCTGCAGAGCCCTACGCATCGTGGGGCGCGGCTCCGCAAAGATCCACCACTTCTGCCGATAGGCCAGTCGAGAGTTGTGTTGGCGTTCCGGCCAGACGCGATCAAGCACGTGCTGGTACAGTGAAGGGTAGCGCTCACGCGCCTCTGATTCGCTCAGGACGAAGAAGTCGATGATGTACTTCCGGTGCGGACGCTGTACGACGTCACGACCGATGAGGTATGGCGGCAAGACCGGAGCGTTCAGTTCCAGCCCGAACTCAG
>JALYOB010000602.1 GCA_030857085.1 Acidobacteriota bacterium
CTCATCGAGGGGAGAAGGGGGATCTATGAGGCCATCGTTGCCCCTCGCCCCGCGTGCGGGGCGAGGGTGGTTCGAAGGACCGGGTGAGGGGTTTTGCCTCGGACAATGAAGGTTGTCAGGCGGAGGGGAAGCACCCCTCATCCGCCTTCGGCACCTTCTCCCCTCATCGAGGGGAGAAGGGGGATCTATGAGGCCATCATTGCCCCTCGCCCCGCTTGCGGGGAGAGGGTGGTCCGAAGGACCGGGTGAGGGGCTGTGCCTTGTTAGACCGACGCCGGCGTATCGGACGGCTCGTGAATGGGGACGCCGAGCTCGCGCAGCGGTCTTGCGGAACGGCGCTGGAGGGTGGCCTGAATTTCGGCGACGATCGACAGTGCGATTTCTTCGGGCGTTTCGCTGCCGAGGTCGAGGCCGATGGGGGCGTGGATGCGGGGGTCGTGAATGGTTTCGCCGAGGAGCTCGATGGCTCGCTTTTTCGGGCCTAACAGGCCGATGTAGGTGAGGCGGGAGGCGAGAAGGTGCGGCAACAGCTCCTGATCGCGCAGGAAGTTGTGGGTCATGACGACGGCGGCATCATAGTCGTCGAGCGGAACGGTCTCGCGCTTTGTGATTGTGCTGACGCGCCAGCCGATGCTTTCGGCCAGACGCACGACAGGCGCGACGTCCGGACCGCCGCCGAAAATCACAATGGCGCGCTGCGGCTGAATGAGCTCGAACATGGTCGTGCCGTCGGGCAATGCAGTGGTCCATTCGACCGGCTCGCGTCCGCGCCATGCGAAGGAAGCGAGCGACGGACGCACTGTGGCGTCGAACGGCTCGACGAGCAATTCGAGAATGCCGCGGCAGCCGAGTCCCATCCCGAACACGAGATCGTCCTCACGCGTCGAGTCGTATGTCACGAGGCGCCGTTCCATCGAAACCAGCCACGGACGAATGCGTTCGGCGAGATCGCGTTCGAGACACCCGCCGCTGATCGCGCCCACGAGTTTGCCGTCTTCCCCAATCACCGCCCGCGCACCCGCACGGCGATAGGTCGAGCCTTGCGTGCGCACGACCGTGACGAGCACGCCGCGCGGCGTTTCGTCGAGAGCGTGGTGGATGCGGTCGATCTCGTGCATCGGTGGGGGGATGGTACTGCGGTTGGTGTTTGGTTGTCGGTTATCGGTTATCGGTTGTCGGTTGTCGGTTGGTGGGTTGTCCGTTGTCCGTTATCCGTCACGGCGACACGCCTCTAACCGACAACCGAGAACCGATAACCGACAACCAATACCAACCGACAACCACGAACAACCAACCAACCCCTACTTCAACGGAACGCTCCACGTTCCTTTCACATACGCGCACAATGCGTCGCCGTCCCAGCCGCCCATCCAGAAGGAGATGTTCCAGGGGACGTCGGGGTTGGCGCCCAAGGTGTTTTTCTTTGGGTCGACGGGGCCATTGAGGCCGATGTTGTAGCCGGAGAGCTGGAGGGCGAGTTGTGCGGCGCGGCGGTCGATGGGGCGCTTTCCGGGATCGCCTTCCGACAGGTTCCACCACTGTTCCACGATCTCGAGCTGTTCAATGCGCGAGGTCAGTGCCGCGCGCTTCACCGGATCGTCGGTCATGTCGCGCAGCTCTTCGAGTTTTTTCCGCCGTTCGAGGCGGTTCTTCATCAGGCTCTCGTCACTCGGGTCGTCGAGGCCCGTTGCGTTCGCGACTTCCTGCGAATTGGACGTGAAGAACGCGGGCTGGCGGCGCTCGAGCATCGCGGCGGTGGCGAGATACGGCGGCAGCTTCGGTTTCTTCAGATCGAAAAGATCCTCCCGTTCGAGCAGCACGCGGTCGTCACTGAGGTCAGCGGGCGTGAGGCGCACGCGCAATGGATCGATGATGAAGTAGTCGTTGCGCACCAGCAGGCCATTGAGCTCGAGAATCCGCGCGTCGACGAAGGCGATGCGCGTTCCGTGCAGCTCCGGCGCAGGCGCGCCATTGCGCGTCGCCGAGCGGACCGTGACGCCGACGCGCGGACCGGGTGTGCCGGGAGGGCCGAATTCGCGCTCGAATACGCCCGGCTCATTCGGCTGGAGGTGGATCTTCGCGTCCAGGTCGGGCTCGCCCGCAAATGCGAACGTATAGCCGCTGACGCCGCGCAGTTCGTCGGTCGGATCGGGATCGGTGGCCATGCGCATCTGGAACCACCCTTCGAAATTGAGAATCAGCATGACGTCACCCTGTGGTTCCGATGTTCTGCCACCGGCTCGCCCAGTCGAGTGCGAGACGGGCCATGTTCAATGACGTGGTTTCGAGCCGCCGGTAAATGCGCGACCGCTCGAAATTTTCCTCACGCTGTCCCGGAAGATCGATCCATGAATCGCCGCCGGCGAGCAGCTCGCGGAACCCTTCCACCAGCGCGTCGATCCGTTCCTGAAACAGCGTCCATGTGGCGTCGAGCGACGGAAACAACAGCACGTCTCCATTGAGCTCGAAACCGGGTCCCGCATTGCCGCTGCCTTCTTCAGGAGTGGCGAAGGCGGGGATTTCGGTGAGGATTTCTGCGAGCGGACGAACGAACATCGTCATGAGCGGAAAGAACGCCGCGTCCATCAATCCGACGATGTCGTCCCTCGTCTTGACGTTGTCGCTGTACAGATACAGCAGCAGGAGGAGCATCAATTCATACGAGCCATTGAACAATGCCGCGATCTGGCGCGTGGAGTGGTTCGTCAGAATCGTCACCTCGTCCTGCGGACAGACGTCAGGGTGATAGACGAGCATCGGATTGCGCACTGCGGGACGCGCGGCAATCTCGCCGAGACCGTTGTCTTCCATCTCCTGGCGGATCTGCGTGAAGAGACAGAAATGCGTCCAGCGCAGATACGCGGGCGGCGCATCGACGCCTTCGCCCTGCTCGAGAATCATGGTGATGGCCTGCTTGGCCGTGTGGAGATTGGTCACGGCGATGAGATCGAGACCGTATTGATTGAGATCGTTCATCGAGCCGAGGTATTGCGGACTGTGCGGCCCGCCGAAGACCTGCAGGGAGGGGCGGCCGACGAACAGTTTTTCTTCTCCCATCGTTTTCGCGAGGTGTTCGAAGCCACGCAGAATGGCGAGATAGAGCTCCTCGATGG
>JALYOB010000603.1 GCA_030857085.1 Acidobacteriota bacterium
GGCCAAGCCTCCGCGACACAGTGTGTTGGATTCGCACGAGTGTCGCGGAGGCTTGGCCTGCAAGACGGGTCCAGGGCCGTGGCCCTGGCCGCCGGAGGCCCCCGGTCGTCCCTCCGGCACATCCAATGCACCCTCGGCCCGGGATGCCGGAACCGCTGACGACGCTGATGGCCGCGGGCGATCTGACGACCGAAGACGTCGTTCGGATCGGCTGCGCGGCGGCGGAGGCGCTCGTCGACGTGCACGGCGAGCTCTGGCCGAGCGCGATCGTGGTGGATGAGGATCGCGTCGGGATTGCTCCTCCGGGCATTTCCGATCGCAGCCGTTATGGCCAGTACTCCGCTCCCGAGCGCACCCTCGGGCAGCCCGCCACGCCCGCATCAGACGTCTTCTCCCTCGGCGCGATTCTCTTTCACGCTTTGGCGGGGTATGCGGCTTTCCGTGGCGACACCCCTGCGGCGGTCATGCTCGCCGCATGTACGGAGGCGCCGCGCGAACTGCCGGCCGACGTGCCGAAAGATCTGGCGGAGGTGATCCTTCGCTGCCTCAGCCGCAATCCGGCGGACCGCTATGTCTCTCCCGCCGCGCTGAAGATCGCGCTCGAGAACGTCGGCAAGCGCGACAACTATCCCGGCCAGCGCATCCTCATCGCCGACGACGACGCACCGATTCGCGAGTTCTACATGCTCGCCGCCACGCGACTCGGCGTGCAGGCCGACGTCGTCGCCACCGGCCGCGACGCCATCGCCGCAATGAAATCGCGCAAATACGACGTCGCCCTCATGGACCTCAACATGCCCCGCCTCAGCGGCTGGGAAGTGCTCGATTTTCTCCGCTCGAACCTCGGCGCCCGCCCCAAACGCCTCTTCATCGTCACCGGCTTCGCCGACCAGCAACTCAGCGCCCCCGACCGCAGCCTCGTGGACGCCGTGCTGTACAAACCCGTCGCGTCCGATGAATTACGAACGCTCGTGACCGAGTGCCTGCGCGGCGGGCATGTGGATGTGAAGGGGATATTGCGGACGACGGGGCACAGGTTGTCCGCCGCTTGATCGGTCGTCGCGCTGGTGGGCTGTCGTCGCGGCGGGAATTGAAAATTGAAAATTGAAAAAGCGGAGGTGCAGGCGCGGTCATTGTCGCCGGTCCGATCTTTCAATTTTCAATTTTCAATTTTCAATTCCGATCCCCGACGACCGGCACCAATCTCCACGACCGCCGCCCCGCGACGACCTTCTCAAGCGTCCACCTTCCCTGCATCACCTTTCCTTCGAACCAGAGATCGAAGCGGCCGCGGGGGAAGCTGCCTTCGATGATTTCGTAGGCGCCGCTGTCGGCGATGGTGACGCGGCCTTTCCATTGTGCGGGGACTTCGGCGCGCGCGTAGGCGGGGTCGATGGCGAATTCGCCGGCGGGCATGGCGATCAGCTGGCCTTCGCCGTTGCGGTCGGGGCGGAGGATCCATCGTTTGAATTTGCCGCGCATGTCCATCCAGAGCTCGTTGCCGGTCTCGGTTTTCGTGACCAGAAAAAGTCTCCGGCCGGATTGTGATTTTGGTTTCGGGAGGACTGGCTCGCGTTCAGTCGTGAGGATGCGCGGCGGCGCTTTGCGCGGTGCTGCCTTCTGTCCGGGCAGCTTCTGTTGGAGCGTCAATACGGGCGCGAATGCATCGCCCGCTTTTTTCAATCGCGCGATCGCTGCTTCGGGTGAGAAGTCGAGCGGCTTGCCGCGCTTCAATTCTTCCCACGTCACAGGCATGGAGACGAATGGCGACTCCCGTTTGGCGCGCAATGAATAGACGGCGACGGTGGTCTTGTAGTCGGCGTTCTGGCTCCAGTCGATGAAGACTTTGTTGCGCCGCAGAGCCTTGGTCATCTGTGCGACGATCAGCTTCGGATGCGCACGCGCGAGCTCGCCGGCGACCACGCGCGCGAACGTTTCGGTCGCGTCGTGCGTCGCGCGGCTATTGAGCGGCACGTACACCTGAATGCCTTTCGAGCCGGAGACTTTGGCGAAGCATTCGAGATTGATGGCGTGCAATGCCTCGCGCAACAGCGCCGCGACGCGCGCGCAATCGTGAATGTCCGCCCCTTCACCCGGATCGAGATCGAACACGACATGCGTGGCGATGTCGATGCGGGGGATGACGTGCAGAAAGGGATGCAATTCCAGCCCGCCAGCGCTCACGAGCCAGAGCAGCGTCTTCGTGTCATTGACCACGATGTATTCGATCGGCGGGCCGCCCTCGCGCCGCGGAACGGGAAAGCGTTTCACCCAATCCGGCGTGAACGAAGGGGCGTCTTTCTCCCAGAACGACTCGTTGCGCACTGTGTCGATGTAGCGCTTGAACGAGATCGGCCGGTTGCGGAGATGCGGCAGGAGGTAGCGGCTGACGGCTTTGTAATACGCGAGTGCGTCGGCTTTGCTGAACTCCGTCGCGGGAAACAGGCTCGGCGCGCTCATCGTGCTAAGCTTCTCATCAACCCACAACGTGTGCAGCAGCCAGGGAGGGTGTGATGGGTGAGGTGAGGCTGTTTCAGATCTGCTATGAGGGCGAGCTCACGGTCGAGGTGTCGCATGTGATGCGGCGTCTGGGCGCGGAGCCGAGTTTCGACCAGAGCTGGCAGGTGTTTCTGCCCGAGGGGCGCCACGCCGCGCCGCTCGTGCGGTATGTGCGCTCGCAGCTCGCACCCGAATCGCGCATTCTGGTTGCCTGTGCGCAATTCACGACCATGCGCGATTTCCTCCTCGTGCGCCACAGCCTCACGCCCGGCGCCGACTACTCGGAGCTGCACGACGCCCTCGACCGCCTCGGCAACGTGATTCCGCTGCCGTTCGAATCGACGTTCGTCATTCAATCCGACGACCGGACCGACGTGCGCACGCTCGGCCTCGCATTGGGCGAGCTCTGTCCCGACGAATCGCTGATGGTGACCGGCATCAGCCACGACTGGGCGTATTGCAATTCGGGCGAGTCGCGCATGTTCGTCGCCGACTCGCTCGAACACGCGCAATTCAAGGCGTTCTGACGAGGGAACGACGAGGGGCCTCCGGCGGCCGGGGCCGCGGGCCCCGGACCCCGCTTGCAGGCAAAGCCTCCGCGACACATCTGCGT
>JALYOB010000163.1:0-5242 GCA_030857085.1 Acidobacteriota bacterium
TTCGCATCCTCCGGAAAAAAAAGAAGGGGGGCGTCGGTACGCCCCCCTTCGGTGTCGACTGCTGTGTCAGTGCCGCCGATTCTACACACCGCGACGGCCGCGAGCGTGAGCTGAGTCACATTCGGTCTACACCTGGGCTGCTTTCTTGCTCTGCCTCGACTAAAGTACGGAATTCCGCATGCTGGAGCAGCAGCCGCAGATCCACCTCGTCCGCAACGGCGAGCCGCGCGATGAAGCGCGCGACGCGGAGCTGTTGCGGCTGCGCGCGGAGCTGGAGGCACGCAATCGACAGGAGACGGCGATCGCCGAGCTCGGTCAGGCCGCCGTCACCGGCGTCGATCCGCTCATCCTCCTCGGCCAGGCGTGCGCGCTCGTCGAGCTGACGCTGCAGGTCTCGCACTGCCGCGCTCTCGAGATGACGCCCGCGGGCCGGATGCTCGTTCGCGCCGCGCTCGGCGCGAACCAAACGTTCACCGGCTGCACGCACGACAACGACGAGGATGAATCCCTGGCCATGTTCACCCTCCTCGGCGACGCGCCGGTGACGTTCACCAGCCTCGACGAAGAAACCCGCTTCAAAGCGACGCATCTGCGAGAAGTGCACGGCGTTCGTGGCGGCGCCGCCGTTGCGATCCGGACGCAATACGGGCCGTTCGGCGTGATCGTGGCCTACTCGGACGTGGAGCGAACGTTCGCCGACTATGAGCTCGCCTTCCTCCGCGCCACGGCCAACATCGTCGGCGAGGCGATCGCCCGCGCCCGCACCGAGCACGCGCTCCGCAAATCAGAAGCGCGCCTGCGCCAGCTGATCGCGACCACGCTCGACGCGGTGATCACGGTCGATCGCGGCATGAACGTCATCGAATGGAACAAGCAGGCGGAGGCTTCGTTCGGCGTTCCGTCGCGTGCGGCGCTCGGGTTGCCGCTGCCGGCATCGGTCTTCGGTGAATCACTGACGCAGACGTTTCGCAGGATGCTGGAACGGCATCGCTCCGGACGTCCCTCCCGCCTGCTGCGGCGGCGGATCGAGGCGACCGCGCAGCGCGCGAATGGCGAGGAGTTCCCGATCGAGATCACGCTTGCCCCCGCGGGGATGGGCTCGGAGACGACCTTCACGGCGTTCGTGCGGGACATCTCGGAACGCAAACGCGCCGAGCGTGCGCTGGAAGAGCGCGAGAAGCGGTTCCGGACGATCGTCGAGAAAAGCTGGAGCGGCGTCGTGCTGCTCGACGGCGACGTGCGGTTCTCGTTCGCCGGATCGTCGACGCAGCATCTGATCGGATACGAGGATCACGAGCTGGTCGGACGGAGTCTGCTCGATTTCGTCCATCCACGCGACGCCGAGCCGACGCGCAAAGTGTTCGCGGACGTGCTCACGATTCCGAATCAGGAGGCGCACGGCGAGCTGCGCTTCCGCCACAAGGATGGACACTGGGTCTGGCTGGAAGGCTTCTGCCAGAACCTGCTGCATGAGCCGAGCGTCGGCGCGATCGTCCTCAACTACCGCGACGTTTCGCAGCGGAAGGAAACGGAAAAGCAGCTCGAGTACCGCGCGTACTACGACTCACTGACCGGCCTCCCCAACCGCCTCCTCTTCCGCGACCGGCTCGTGAACAGCGTCGCAGCGGCGAAGCGGAATCGCGTCGGCGTCGCGGTCATGTATCTCGACATCGATCACTTCAAGCTCGTCAACGACGGCCTCGGCCACACGTTCGGCGATCTGCTGCTTGCGGATGTCGCGCAACGGCTGCACGGCGCATTGCGCGCCTCCGACACCATCTCGCGCATCGGCGGAGACGAGTTCAGCATCCTCCTGCCGGAGGTGACGAGCGCGGAGGCCGTGGCGGGCGTCGCACGCAAGATCCTCGACTCGCTTGCGCAGCCATTCACCGTCGATGGTCACGACCTCTTCGTCACGGCGAGCATGGGCGTGAGCTGCTATCCGTCCGACGGCGATGACGCGGAGACGCTGCTCAAATGCGCCGACGCGGCGATGTATCGCGCGAAAGAGCTCGGCCGGAATCAGGCGCAGCTCTTCACCGCCAGCATGAACGAGCGCTACGTGCGCCGGCTCGCGCTCGAACAACATCTGCATCACGCCATCGAGCGCAACCAGCTCGAGCTGCATTACCAGCCGATCTACGACCGCGCGCGGCGCCGCATCGTCTCGCTCGAAGCGCTGCTCCGCTGGCGCGATCCGGTGCGCGGACTCGTTCCGCCGCTCGAGTTCATCGAGCTTGCCGAAGAAACGGGGATGATCCTGCCGATCGGCGAATGGGCGCTGCGCGACGCCTGCCGTCAGCTGCGCGAGTGGCACGATCAGGGACTCGATTCGCTCCGCGTCGCGGTCAACATCTCAGCCGTGCAACTGCATCAGCGCGGCCTGGTGGAGATCGTCCGCTCCGCGCTCGACGACAGCGGCATCGACCCGCATCGGCTGCAGCTCGAGATCACCGAAAGCGCGGCGATGCAGAGCTTCGAGCTGACGATGAAGGTGCTGCGCGAGATTCGCGAGATGGGCGTCGGCGTGGCGGTCGATGACTTCGGCACCGGCCAGTCGTCGCTCATCTATCTGAAGCACTTCCCCATCGACACCGTCAAAGTCGACAAAGAGTTCCTGCGCGACGTGACGACGGACGAGACCGCCGCCGCGATCGTCACCTACGTGATCAATCTCGCCCACACGCTCGGCCTGAAAGTGGTGGCGGAAGGGGTGGAGACCGAGGAGCAGTACACCTTCCTCAAGCACTACGCGTGCGATCTGATGCAGGGCTACCTGTTCAGCAAGCCCATCCCCGCGTCGGAAGTGCTGCCGTTCATCCGCCAGGCGAACGCGCGGCCGAAGACGCTGGAGATGAAGCGGCCGACGGTGTGAGGCGATTCGCGGCCGCTAAATGCGAGGCGCTCCCTCGCGGCTGTCTGACCAGACGGCCAGAACCTCGATGATCCCGTCGCTCTCGAGGACGCGATAGTAGAGGGAGTGCGCGATTCGTGAGAGATGAATCCGCCGGACGCCGGGGAGATCAACGTCTTCCGCCAGAGGGCCGGCATATGGATGGTTCAGAATCAGGCGGAACACGCGTGCGAGTTCATCGCGCACCGCATTCGGGGCAGCGCTGCGGTTCGCTCGCCACCACGTGTTCAGATTTTCGGCCTGCCGGCGTGCCGTGGATCCGATGTCGATCCGGAACAGCGTGGCCACTCGTCAGTCGTCGCCCTGCAGTTCGCGCAGCAACTGTTCCGCGCTGATTTTTTCGCCGCGATCGCATTCCGCGATCGACCTGAGGAGAACGGCTTTGAGTTCGGCGTCCACGGCAAACCCGCGTTCGTCATCGTCCGCAATGAGCGTGACCTCAGCACCGTCCGGAAGGTCGCCTTCGTAAACGACCTGCCCGCCTACCACTTTTCCGGAAGCGACTCTCATTGGCTCATTCTAACGTCGCACGTCAGATGGATGCTTCCGTTGCTGTGAAAAGCCACGGGGGTTGATTCGCCTGCTACAGCGTCCCCACCAACCGCTTCACGCGCCGGTCGGCAGCCACGGTCGCGCGGCAGCAGGCGGTCACGTAGCCGGTCAGTTCGTCGATGTTGAAGGGTTTGAAGATGATGGCGTTGACGACCGTAGGGTCGAGCTCGTCCATCACCTCGCGATTGCTCGCGCTGACGACGATGACCGTACGCGGTTTCGCATCGTTGTTGTCGCGCAGCCAGGCGATGACGTCCCAGCCGCTGACGCGCGGCATCATGAGGTCGAGCACGACCACGCGATAGCGGCGCTGCTGGAGCGCTTCGATTGCCTCGACGCCATCTCTGGCGAGGCTGGCCCGCATGCCGTGGTGTTGCAGCGAGACGCCGAGGAGACGGCGGATCGCGTCGTCATCCTCGACGACCAGGATGTCGCCGCATTCAGAAACCTCGAGTCGCGAGTCGGACATGAAGGTCAGGGCTTTCTGCAATGCGGCTGCCGGAAAAAGCTCGATTCGCTCAGTGAATCGTCAGCTCAGCGTGAGAAAAACGGCAGCGAATTTGCTGACAATAACGTCAGTCATGGCTGAACTCGACCTGATCGCCGAAGACCTGCGCCGCCAGCGCAAAACCCTCGACGATCTGCTCGACGAAACGACCAATCGCCGTGGCGAAACCTCGCGGCTCCTGCAGAAGATCGAGGAGCTCCGCCGCCGCTCCGAAGCCGCCCAGGCGCGCTATATCGAAGTGAGCAACGAGATCGAGGAAGCGAGCGACGACGGGCCGGAGCCGCGCCCAACGACGTAAAATCGCGGCGTGCGCACCGCGACCGATCGCCGCTCTTCTCTTTTCTTCTTTCTCTCCGCGGTTCCGATCGTTCTCGCCTGCACGCTCATCGCGCGCTCGCAGCTGTTCGCGCGCAATCCGGACATCGCCGCGTGGGGCATCACCTTCGATCTGACGATCAGCATTCCGCTGCTCTACTGGCTGATGGTCGTGCGCGCGGGCAAAGCGCGTCCGCTCACGATCGCGCCGGTGTTCATGCTCGGCACCATCGCCGCGGCGCTGCTCGTGCCGCGGCCGCAGCAACAGTTCCTGCATCAACTGAAGCTCGTCGTCGGGCCGGCGGCCGAAGTCGCGCTCATCGCCGCCGTCATCGGCCGCGTCCGCAGAATGCGCCGCGAGCAGGTTGCGTCCGGCGATGCGCACGCGCGCATCAACGCCGCAACGAGTGCATTGTTCGGCGAAGGGCGTGTGGCCGAGGCGGTGGCGGCCGAGATCGCGATGTTCCATTACGCGCTTTTCTCCTGGCGCAAACAGCCCGCGCCGGTCGAAGGGCACGCATTCACGGTTCATCAGCGCAGCGGATGGGGAACGATCCTGGCCTGCATCCTGGTCCTGATCGTCTCGGAGTCCATCGGTATGCATCTCCTCATCGCGCAGGCGAGCCCGGGGGGTGCGTGGCTCTGGACCGCGTTCGACGTCTGGGCAATCATCTGGCTCTTCGGCGATTACCACGCGCTTCGCCTGCGCCGTTCCTCGATCGACGACGAGGCGTTTCATCTGCGCTACGGCATGCGCTGGAGTGTGAGCGTGCCGCTCGCGTCGATCGTCTCGGTCGAGGCGATCACGAACGAAGAGCAGTGGAAGCGGCGCGACATTCTGAAAGTGGCGATCCTCGAGGAGCCGCGCTGGCTGATCGCGTTCGAGCAGCCGGTGATCGCGCGCGGACTGGCCGGCTTCCGGAAAGAGATCCGCGGAATCGCGCTGCTGCCCG
>JALYOB010000163.1:5252-8410 GCA_030857085.1 Acidobacteriota bacterium
ATGCACCCGTGAGCATGGCCGTGTCGCGGCCGCTGCGCACGACCACGATCGCGGACGACGTCTTCGCATCCGGCGCGACTTCATAGGTCGCGTGCACGCAGTTGCTGGTCCAGCCGAAGTCGCTGATGCGGCGGAATGCGGGATTCGTCACTTCGAAGCTGGTCATGCCGCTCGTGAAGCCGTCGCCGGCCACGGTGATGGTGATGCTCTGTCCCGGCCGCACGGTCGCAGGCGCCGTCGACAAGCTCATCTCCGGCGATCCCGCCTCAGCCACGCCGATCCAGCGGGGATTGAGCTGCACCGGCCCCGCCGCATTGAGCAGGAGATTGCCGTAGACGCGGCCGCTTTCGACCTGCATTGCATCGCCAAAGTACTGCGTCGGGAAAGGCGCGCTCCGCGCCTCCCGCCACGTCCCCTGCAGCGCGTTCGTGTCCACCGGGCCATCGAGCGGCTCGGCGTAGAGACGATAACGTCCCGCCGGAATGCCGGTCATGGTGAACTCGCCGCTGGCGTTCGTGAGCACGCTGCCGATCGGCTGACCGTCGCTGCTCACGGCCACGACCTGCGCCGCGAAAATGCCGCCGCGATCTCCGGTCACACGGCCGCTGAGCGTTGCGCCCGCGAGCGTCGGATCGCCTTTCGGATACATCGAGGCGATGGTGATGCGATCGTCGGTTTCGAACGTCGCCGGATCGTTGCCCGGTCCGACGTACGGATACATGATCGAAGAGAGGACGGCCGAGTGATCGAGGCCGAGGACGTGTCCGACTTCGTGCTGCAACGTGACCTGCCCGTTGTACGCACCTTCGAACAACGTCTTGTCGATGGTGATGTCGGCGTCGAGCATCTGGCCGGTCCTGGTGTCGTACGTGTACGACGTGACCGCCGCCGCCCCCTGGCCGGACAGCAGGTCATCAGCCAGAGTGACCGAGACGAGCCCGACCTGATCGCGCGTGGCCGCGTTGACCACGGCACCGCCGGTGAAGCGAACGTTCGCGTCGGGAATCTCGGTCCAGGCCGTAAAAGCCTTCGCCACCATTGCCGCTGCGTCCGGCGCCGCGTTCACAACCCGCCGATCGATCTCGTAGCGCAGCGGGAACGACGAAGGAGCCCAGCCGATCGGCGTCGGCGCCCCGTTGATGTCGTACGTCATCCGGGTGGCGGCGACGAGAGGAGTGACGATGGAAATCGCAAGGACGAAAGCCGCAAGTCGGCGGAGCATGATGAGGCCTCGGCTGCAACGGGAGTGCCATTAAATAATTTTGTTGGCGGGTTGTCGGTTGCTGGTTGTCGGTTGTCGGTCAGATGAGGTTGTCCGTTATCCGTTGTCCGTTCAGGGTGAGGCGTTGCTAAACCGAGAACCGACAACCGACAACGGACAACGGACAACCTAATTCACACCATCGCCACCAGATCAATCTCCACCGCCCCGCCCTTCGGCAGTCCGCTGGCCTGAATCGTCGTGCGCGCTGGTTTGTGGTCGCCGAAATACTCGGCGTAGATCGAGTTGAGAATCTGGAAGTTGGCGAGGTCGGTCACGTAGACCGTCGCCTTGAGCACGCGGTCGAAGCTGCTGCCGGCTTCCTGCAGCACGGCGCCGAGGTTTTTGAAGACGCGATGCACCTGCTCTTCGAAGCTTCCTTCGACGAGATTTCCCGTTGCCGGATCGAGCGCGATCTGCCCGGAAGTGAACAGCAATCCATTCGCCTTGACTGCCTGCGAATACGGCCCGATCGCCTTCGGTGCGTCGGGTGTGGCCACGTAGTCCATCTGCTTGAATCCTTTCGGCGCCACTATAATCGCGCGACGTTTCGGAGATCCTGAGAAAAGATGAATTACCCAGGCAACGCCTCGCTGTCGTCCGCGGTTCGCGACCGCGTCGTGTCGACGTTTCAGCAGACGCTCGCGCTCTATCACCAGGGACGCACAGACGAAGTCGCCGCCGGATGCAACCTCATCCTGCAGATGGACCCGATGTTCGATCCGGCCAAGCGGCTGCTCGAGAAGACGCGCAATCCTTCGCTGCCGATCGACATCGACAACCTGCTGCCGCGCGACACCCGCTCGCCGATGGAGCAGGCGCGAGAGGCGATGGCCGACCGCGACTTCGAGCGGGTCATTCATCTCACGACCGAAGTCCTCACCGACGATCTCCTCAACGACGAAGCACGCATCCTCGGCGACGACGCACGCGAGAAGCTCGAAGCGGCGCCCTTCGTCGAGCAGTTCACGCGGCGCTGCGACGCCAGCCTCGGCTCCGGCAACGTCGCCGCGGCGAAGATGGAGCTCGAAAAAGCGCGCGCACTCGATCCGACGCATCCCGAGGTCGTGCGCATCGCGAAACAGATCGCGGCGCGCGATGCCGCGCCCGCGCCGCCGCCGGCGTCTGCACCCGCGCCATCCTTCGTGATCGACGAGCCCGCAGCGCCGCCGAGCGGCCGCTCGACCGCCCAGGCCGCGGACTTTGGCTTCGCATTCGAAGAAGAAAAGCCGGCCGAGGTTTCGTTCGCGAACTTCTCGTTCGATACGCCGGCGGTATCGGACTCGCCGTTCAGCGGCTTCTCGTTCGACACTCCGTCCGAGCCCGCCGCGCCCGCGCCGGCACCGATTGCACCGCCGAGCGTCACGTCCGGCGGCACCTCCTTCGACTTCGCCACCGCCTCTGTCGAAACGAGCGCCGACGATCAGAAGAAGATCGCGCAATACCTCGCCGACGGCGATCGCGCATTCGACGCAGGCGACTATCAGCAGGCGATCGATCTCTGGTCGCGCATCTTCCTCATCGACGTCACCAACGACGATGCGTCCGAACGCATCGAGCGCGCAAAGTCGAAACGCCGCGAGCTCGAAAGCACGGTCGAGCCGCTCCTCGCCTCCGGCATCTCTGCCTTCGAACGCCGCGACACGGCACGCGCACACGAGGATCTCACCGAAGTGCTGCGCCTCGATCCGCAGAACGCGACCGCGCGCGATTACCTCGATCGCCTCGATGACGCGGTCGAACCAGCCGCGGATACGTACGTCGCGCCGTCGACGGAGTTCGACGACAAGCTGGACATGGGCTTCTACGACGAGGAGCCTGCGGCCGGCACGTACGAGGCGCCGCTCATGCCGCCCGATCCGGTCGCGGCACCCGCGGCGGCAACGGTCTCCGGAAA
>JALYOB010000604.1 GCA_030857085.1 Acidobacteriota bacterium
AAGGAAGCTGCCGAAACGGCCAATCGCGTGAAGAGCCTTTTCCTCGCAAACATGAGCCATGAGCTGCGGACGCCGCTGAACGCGATTCTCGGCTACTCGGACATGCTGCTGGAGGAAGTCGCGGAGCTGAACCTGCCGCAGTTCAGCGCGGACCTCTCGAAGATTTCCGCGGCCGGCAAACATCTGCTCGGGCTCATCAACGGCATCCTCGATCTTTCGAAGATCGAGGCAGGCAAGATGGAGCTGCATCTGGAGCGTTTCGAAATCGCGGACCTCATCGACGAGGTGGCGTCCACGATTGCGATTCAGGCCCGGCAGAACGGAAACCAACTCGAAATCGTCTGCCCCGCCGGCATTGGCTTCATGGTCGCCGACCTGAGCAAAGTGCGGCAGGGCCTCTTCAATCTCGCTTCGAATGCGGCGAAATTCACGAATGGCGGATCGATCAGGATCGAAACCGAGCGGCAGGTCATGGACGGTGCGGACTGGATCGTCTTCCGTGTCTCGGACACCGGCATCGGACTGACGCCCGATCAGATCGTTCGACTGTTTCAGCCGTTTACGCAGGCCGATGCGTCCACGACCCGAAAATTCGGCGGCACCGGCCTCGGACTCTCTCTCACGCGGCGCTTCTGCCAGATCATGAGCGGCGACGTCATGGTCCACAGCGCACCGGGCGAGGGCAGCGTATTCACCATCAAGCTGCCGGCGATCGTGCCTGACCCATCGCTGCATGAGACCGAGGAGCGCCGGCGGGTACCAACGATCCTCGATCTGAGCGGCGCCGACGACACGTATTCGCTTCCTGCTCCGGGAACCTGCGTGCTCGTCGTCGACGACGATCCGGTCCAGCGCGATCTGATGCAGCGCTACCTCCGAAAAGAGGGGTTCATCGTCCGCACTGCGAGCGGCGGGGTCGAGGGTCTGCAGCTGGCCCGGCAATTCGTGCCCGCGGCGATCACGCTCGACGTCATGATGCCGGACCTGGACGGGTGGAGTGTCCTCGCGGCGCTCAAAGCCGACACAGGGCTGTGCGATGTGCCTGTGATCATGCTGACGATGGTCGATGACCCGGTGCGCGGCTTCGCATTAGGCGCCGCCGACTATGCGACGAAGCCGGTCGATCGCGTGCGGCTGTCGCAGCTCATGAAGAAACACATGAGCCCCGATCCGCCCTCTCCTGTTCTCCTCGTCGACGACGACAAGTCTGTCCGCGCGATGACCCGAGCCATCCTCGAAAAGGACGGGTGGTCGGTTTCCGAAGCTGCAAACGGCGCAGCCGCTCTCGAGAGCATGGAGACCCAGCGTCCGAGCCTCATCTTCTGCGATCTGATCATGCCGGTCATGAACGGGTTCGAGTTTGCTGCGGCAGTCCGGCAGCATCCCGAGTGGTCCTCGATCCCGATCATCATCATGACTTCGCAGGACATCACCGCCGACGATCGCCGTCAGCTCGACGGCTACGTGGAAGCGATCCTTCAGAAGCAGGGGGCATCGCGCGAGTCGATCCTGCAGCAGGTACGCGACACTCTCACCAACAACCACGCACCGCGGCTGCCGCCGCAGAACGCCCTCAGCGCATGACGACGATCCTGATCGTGGAAGACAACGAGATGAACCGCGACATGCTGTCGCGCCGGCTCGAAAAAAAGGGGTTCCAGATCATCCTCGCCGTTGACGGGCAAGAGGGCATCGATGCGGCCGCGGCACGCAGACCCGATCTCATTCTGATGGACCTGAGCCTTCCTGCCGTCGACGGATGGCAGGCCACGCAGCGGCTCAAAGCGGACGTCGCACTCCGGCAGATTCCGGTGATTGCGCTCAGTGCGCATGCGATGGCGGCGGATCGCGAAAAGGCACTGCGAGCGGGCTGCGACGACTTTGATACGAAACCGATCGACATGACGCGCCTGATGGCCAAGATCGACGCGCTGCTGACGCGGACGGCGGAGAGAGCCTCGTGAGCGTCGTCACGCAACCGGCGAGGACGAGCGTCACCCCGGACCTGCTCCACGATCTGCGCACGCCGCTGAACCAGATCATCGGCTACTCCGACATGCTTTGTGAGGAGGCGGGTTCCCAGTGTGAGGGACTGACCGGCGACCTGGAAAAGATCCGCGCAGCCGGCTATCGCATCCTGACGCTGATCGAGCAGAACTTCACGTCTGTCGCCGCGCGCGGCGAGTCGCTGTCGGCCCGGCGCCGCTCGGACGCTGTGCCGGTCGAGCTCGCGGCGGCGGCGGCCGCACCGGCCGTCGCACCCGGAATGCTGCTCGTCGTCGATGACGAAGCCACGAACCGGGAGGTTCTCTCGCGACGCCTCACGCGCCAGGGGCACACGGTGGTGACGGCGAACAATGGCAATGACGCGCTGGCCGTGATGCTGGAGACGCCGTTCGACCTCGTGCTTCTCGACATCATGATGCCGGACATGGACGGGTACGAAGTCCTCCGGCGCATCAAGGCCGACGATCGCCTTCGGCACATCCCCGTCGTCATGATCTCCGCGGTCGACGAGCTGGACTCGGTCGTTCGTTGTATCGCGGCCGGCGCCGAAGACTACCTCGGCAAGCCCTTCAATCCGACGCTCCTGCAGGCGCGCATCGGCGCCTGTCTCGAGAAAAAACGAAGCCGCGACCGCGAGACGCTGCTGTTCGCCGAGCTGCGGGAAAACTACAGGCGGCTGCAGGAGGCCGAGAAGCACCGCGATGACCTTCGCAACATGATCGTGCACGACCTGCGATCGCCCCTGACGGCCGTCATCGCCGGCGTGGACATGCTCGGCCGCGGCGAGGGTCTGGACGATCTGCAGCGCGAGATGATCGCGATCGCGGCGGGTGGCGGCCGGACCCTCCTCGGGATGATCAACGACCTGCTGGACGTCGAGAAGATGGAAGCGGGCATGATGGGGCTTCGCTACGAAGAACTGTCGGCCGCGACGCTGGTTGCGAACGCAATCGGTGAGATTCGCACGCTCGCCGAAGCCAGTGAAACCTCGCTCGTGACGGTGCTCGAAGAGGGACTCCAGCCTTTCGCCGGCGACGCCAACAAGTTGGGCCGGACGCTGGTGAATCTCATCGCCAACGCGATTCGTTTCACAC
>JALYOB010000164.1 GCA_030857085.1 Acidobacteriota bacterium
CCCCCCCCCCCACTCCATACATGCTGGAAATCCAGCACGCATGTGCTAGATTTCCAGCATGCGATTCCTCCCTGCCGCGCTCCTGTGTGTGTTCGCGTTCGCTGTTTCTGCGGACGACGTCTGTTACGTCAACGGACGCTGGTATGACGGAAAGGGTTTTCGCGCGCGGACGATGTGCGCGTCGAACGGGATCTTCACGAAGAAGCGCGTGCGCGGTGCGAGAGAGGTCGATCTCGCGGGCGCGTACGTCATTCCGCCGTTCGCGGAAGCGCACAACCACAACGTCGAAGGCGGCGGCGAGCGGCTCGAGGCGACCATTCGCGGGTATCTCGACAAGGGTGTGTTCTACGTGAAGAACCCGAACAACCTTCCGCGCACGACGCCGCGCGATCTGGTGAACAAGCCCACGTCGATCGATGCGACGTTTGCGATGGGCGGCCTCACCGGCACGGACGGACATCCGGTGGAGCTGGTGAAACGCAATGTCGATCGCGGCGCGTGGACGATGGCGGACGGCGATGGCGGCTTTTACTTTGCGGTCGATTCGCTGGCGGATCTCGATCGCAAATGGCCGCAGCTCCTCGTCGCGAAACCCGATTTCGTGAAGACGTACCTCGTCTACTCGGAGGAGTACCGCGAGCGAAAGAACGATCCCTCGAAGTCGGGATGGAAAGGGCTCGATCCGGAGGTGCTGCCGGAGATCGCGCGCCGCGCGCATGCCGCCGGATTACGCGTCTCGACGCATGTCGAAACGGCGACCGACTTTCACAACGCGGTGATGGCAGGCGTCGACGAGATCAATCACCTGCCCGGCTTCCGGCTCGAAAAGTACGAGCTGTCGATGTATGACCACGGCCGCTTTCACATCAGCGACGCCGACGCGAAGCTCGCCGCAAAGCGCGGCATCACGGTCGTGACGACTTCCGGTGCATTGATTCAGATGGCCAGCGATGCATCAAAAGGCGACGACGTTCTGCGCGCCGTGATGCGTCAGACGATCATCGACAATCTGCAGACGCTGCGGCGCGCCGGAGTGAAGCTCGCGATCGGCAGCGACGACTATCGCAACGGCGTCGTCCCCGAAGTGAACGCACTGCGCACGCTCGGCATCTTCAGCAATCGCGAGCTGCTCGATCTCTGGACCCGCGACACCGCACGCGCAATCTTCCCGAACCGTAAAATCGGCCGCCTCGCATCAGGATACGAGGCGAGTTTCCTCGCCCTCGCCGGCGATCCCATCGCCGACTTTGCCAACACGCAGCGCATCAAGCTGCGCGTGAAACAGGGAGTGGAGTTGGGCGCGGCGGCGGGAGCCGCCGCGGGCGTTGGGCATTAGGCGTTGGGCGGTTGGGGTGTCTCGCGAGAAGCACGGCCTCAGGCGAGAATCCCCAAACGCCTAATGCCCAGCGCCTAACGCCGCGCGAAGCGCCTTCTGCGCCTTCGGCAGCAGCGCCGCGCCGATGGCCACCTTCACGATGTCAGCAACGACGAACGGCGCAACGCCGGCCGCGAAGGCAGCGCGCGGATTCGTGAGCATCGCCAGCCACGACCAGCCGCCGAGGTAGATCACCGTCAGGGCGAGCAACATGCCGGCGATGGCGCGCGTCATGTTCGAGCCCCAGCCGCGCTCGGAGACGAAGCCGGCAACCCACGCTGCGAACGGATACGAGAAGAGGTAGCCGGCCGTCGGTGCGACGAGCCACATCGGGCCGCCGTGTCCCTGCGCGAACACAGGAAGTCCGCTGAAGCCTTCGAGCAGATACAGCGCCGCGGCGGCCGCGCCGCGCGTGGAGCCGAGGGCGACGCCGATGAAGATCACCGCGAGCGGCTGCAGCGTCAACGGAACCGGAGTGAACGGAAGCGGAATCGCCACCTGCGCCGCGATCGCAATCAGTGCACTCGCACCAATCACGAGCAGCATGTCGGCCGCAGCACGGCCGCGCACGATGCGTTCGATCACGACAGAAGGGATGGTCATCGCTTTTTCACTCATTCACTCTTTCTCCCAAGCGTCACCAGGATTGCGGGCAGCAGCGTGATCGCCGCCAGTCCGCTGAAGAAAATCCCGAAGAACGAAGCATATCCAATCGATCGCAGTCCCGGATAGTGCGACAGTGCAAACGATCCGTATCCAACCACCGTCGTGAGCGCCGCCATGACCACCGCTTTTCCGGTCTCATGCGCCGACGTACCAAACGCCGACGGATCCTCGGCGTGCCGATGCAGGATGTACACCGCATAGTCGGTCCCGCAGCCGATGATCATCAGCCCGACGAAGATGTTCATGAAGTTGAACTCGAGTCCACCGATGGCCATCAGTCCGAGCATGGCGATCATGCCGGCGAGGAATGGCACGAACGTGAGCGACGCCGGCAGCACGCGCCGGAACGACACGGCCATGATGGCGATCACGAAGACGAGGCCGAGAATCGTCGAACGGATCGCATCCGCACGCACGATGCGGCGAAGCGTGCCGCTCACGAGGTTGATGCCGGTGAGGATGTCGTTCGGATGTTTCGTCGTGAGGTCGAGCAGCTTGCGCGGCACTTCGCGCGGCCACTTGCCGTTCACCGGATAGAGGTACGTCACCGACATCCAGCCGTTGGCCGTCTTCTTCACGAAGCGCGAGGTGAACGCGCGCAGGTCGGGATCATTGACCGATTCGAGCGTGATCGCTTCTTTCGGCGCGAGCGTCTGCGCGAAGAGCGTCATGTAGTCGTCGTAAGCGTCGGCGCGGAATCCGTTCGCCGCGAGCGCGCTGCGGAACGTCGTGTTGATCCGCTCGAAATTGAACTTGTCCGCGCGTCCCGCTTCGAGCCGCTGCATGACCGCGCGCTGTTGTTCGATCGGCGGGATGAACGTGGCGATCGACTGATACGAGGCGATGGTGTGATCTTCGACCAGCGGCCGGATGTCTTTCGCGGCGTTGTGCGTGCGCGTGATGACTTCGTCCGCGGTGCGGCCTTCGATCACGTACATCATGAACTCGAATGACTGTCCGAATTTCTTCGTGACCTTCTCCTGTGCGAGCACGCCGCGATTGCCTTTCGCGCGAAGGTCCTGAATGTTGTCGCTGAAGCGGATGCGCGTCGCGAAGACGCCGCAGATCGCGAGGAAGACCAGCCAGATGACGATGGTCTGCTTCGGCTTGCGCAGTGAAGCGGAGATCAGTTTGTCCGAGCCGAACGAGTGCAGATAGAGCTTCGGCGCGCGCTTCGCTGCATTGCGTTCGGAGATGACGATCAGCGCCGGCAGGAGGAGCGCGGTGCAGGCGAGGAAAAAGAGAATGCCGGTGCCGGTGAGGAAGCCGAGCTGCGTCATGCCGCGAAAGTCGGTCGCGAGAAACGCATAGAACGTGGCGGCGGTGGTGACCGCGGCCACGGTCACTCCCGGCAGCGTCGCGCGAATGGCGGTGATCACCCCTTCGGCCATCGTCGCGCCGCGATTGCGCTCGCCGACGTAGCGGCCGTACAGCACGGTGATGAAGTCGATGCCGAGGCCCGCGAGGAGCGCGGCGAAGCCGGCGCTGGCGGAGGAGAGCTCGCCGTACACCACGCCCGCGACTCCGAACGTGAGCGCGAGTCCGAGCGCGAGCGGCAACCCTGCGTACAGCACGGAGGCAAAGCGGCGGAAGGCGTAGAGAAAGAGGAAGAGAACGCCGAAGAAAGAGCCGAGGATGTTGACGACGACGTCGCCGCGAATGAGGTCGGCGTCGCCGACGGCGATCTGATAACCGCCGGTGTGCTCGATCTCCGGCACGGTCGCAGTCGGGTGCGTTTTCTGGAACTCCTTGAGCGCGCGCGCCTCGAGGATCGAGCCTTCTTCGAGCAGCGCTTTGGCAAACGGCACGTCCTGCGCGGCGCGCTTCGGCTTCGCGAGCATGAGCAGCATCGTGTGATCGGACGAGAGGTAGTAGCCGCTCGATGCGTCGATCTTGAAGCCGCCGCTCGCGCTGCTGAACTTCTGCATGAAGATCGGCGCGAGGTTGAACGGGTCGTACTGAATGAGCTGCTTGAGCGCGAATGCCTGCGGCGTCTGCAGCAGCGAGCGATTGCGCGCGACCGATTCACGAATGCCTTCGTCGGAGAGTTTCTGCTCGACGGTTGCGAGCTGTTCGGGCGTGAGGAAGAGCAGTGCGCGCGGAAGAATCAGCTCGATGAAGTCGAGGGGGTTGGGGATGCGGTACTGGACGTCTTCGATGCGGGGGTTCTGCCGATATCCTTGTGCGACGGCTTCGATGAGCGGCTCGTATGCGCCGATGTCGGCGCCTTTGGGCAGGTGGAAGACGACGACGTGATTGTCGAGCGTGCCGAGGTCGCGGAGGACGCTGCGAAACTCGTTCACCTGGCGATTGTTTTGCGGGATCAGGTTGAGGATGTCGGGGTCGAAATGCAGACGCGATGCGCCTGCGATTGCGATTGCGGCGAGAATCGCCGCACCGATGGCGATCTGTTTGCTGTGGCGGAGGCAGAGCCTGGCAATGGCGTCGAGAGTTCGAGTGATCAAGACGGGCGGGCAATTAACATGCTGAGAAAAACGAGTCAAGGAATCCTGCTGCTGGTAGCTCTGGTCGCGCTCGCCTGCAGCAAGCCGGAGCCGCTGACGGCCACCAAGGCGCAGGAGATCGTCGGGTCGTGGTCTTTCAAGCGGGAGCCGGTGTACGCCGAGGTGCCGCAGAAGGTGTGGTGGACGCCGCAGTCCCCGAAGGATGAGTATGACGAACTGGCCTTGCGCACGTTGCGCAATCTCCAGCGCGCGGGGCTGATCACGGTGACCGAGCACGTGAGCGGCGACGCGGCCACCTACATCGCCAAGGTCACGAAAAAGGGTTTCCCCGTCCTTGGCACCGCGCCCAGTTATCGCGGCCCGGTCTACCGCGCGCAGATCTGCGAAAAGCGCTACGACGGGTTACGCAACTTCGTGCGCCACCCCTCGCAACCGACGGTGGGACATGGCGAGCTCGCGTGGCATTACGACAACCCGACGTGGCTCTATCCGCTGTTCGAAACGAAGATCAACAAGCCGCTGAAAAAGCCATTCGTTTCGCACGTGTCGTTCTGGTACGAGAAGCACCAGTGGAGATTTGAGGTGAATGTGCGGAAGGTGACGCCGGCGTAGCCAGCACGGCCGGCGGCGCTGGTTGGCCCAGCCTCGGGCAGGCTGTACTTATTGGCCGGCCTCGTTGCTGACGCGGACGCCGCCCGTGTCATCCTGAGCGAAGCGAAGGACCTTCTCCGTGGCGCGATGGAAGGTCCTTCGCCGCCTACGCGGCTCAGGATGACACTAGGGTCTGGTCATCTTCCGAATCCCCTCCGCCCCCGCGATCAACGCCTCCGTCGCCTCGGTTGGGAAGAACCCCGTTTCCACCACCCCGGCGTGTTCGCGCAGGCGTGCACACACGTCGGCGATGTCGGCGGTTTTGGGGATGGTGATGTCGAGGATGCGGTGGCCTTCGTCGGTCACGCGCGGGGCGCCGTCGTGCATGCGGAGGACGGGAGCGAGGCCCATTTCTTCGAAGCGGCGTTGGAGCACTTCGAGGGCGAAGGGCGTCACTTCGACCGGCAGCACGCCCACGCCTAACTTCTCGACGAGTTTCGATTCGTCGGCGATGACGATGAAGCGCAGTGCCTGTTGTTCGACGATCTTTTCGCGCAGCAGCGCGCCGCCGCGGCCTTTGATGAGGCGCAGCTGCGCATCGATTTCATCGGCGCCGTCGATGGCGAGATCGAGCGGGGCGATCTCCTGCAGGGCGAAGGTCGGGACGCCTTCCTCTTTCGCCTGTGCTGCCGTTTTCTCGGACGTGCACGTGCAGCGGATGTCGCGCAGGGCGCCGTCGCGTAATGCCTGGCCGAGGAGCTTGACGAATTCGGCGGCGGTGGAGCCGGTGCCGAGGCCGAGGGACATTCCGGAGCGCACTTCCTGCAGCGCTGCGCGCGCGGCTTCGATCTTCAGATTCACTAATACCCTCCCGCTGCACCGCCGCGCCGCGGATCAGCGACGGCAATGAGGCGGCCATTCTCGATCAGGATCGCGTGCACGTCACCCATCGACTCGCGCGCCTGCACGCCGTGGCCGATCGCGTTCAATGCCTCGATCATCTTCGGCGGGGTGCGCGCCTGCTCGTAAAACAAATCCTCCGGCACATCCTGCTGATGGAAGCGCGGAGCCGCGATCGCATCGGGCAATGATTTGCCGTAAACCACGACGTTGAGAAACACCTGCAGGATCGTCGAGGGAATCGATGCGCCGCCGCGCGTGCCGAGTGCGAGGAATGGTTTGTTGTCGCGCAGGACGATCATCGGCGAGAGCGACGATGCGGGGCGCTTCAGAGGATCGAGTGCATTCGCGCCGCTCGTGAAGTCGTTCATCGCAGCGTTCATCAGAATGCCGGTGGACGGCACGACGAAGCCGCTGCCGAATGCGTCGCCCAACGTGGTGGTGAGCGAGGCGATGTTGCCCTGTGCGTCGGCGATGGTGAAGTGCGTGGTGTGCTCGCCTTCGGGGCTGATCTGACTCGGCTCGGTGAGTGATGCCGTGGGCGTTGCGCGCAGCGGCTCGATCGAGCGGCGCCATTGTTCCGCACGTTTCTGCGAGAGGAGCTCGCGAAAGAGAATGCGTCCGCCGAGCGGATCGCCGAGGTAGCGCGTGCGATCGATCGCGGCGCGGCGTTCTGCTTCGGCGAGAAGGTGAATGCTTTTCGCGCTCTGGAAGCCGCTCGCGGCGAGGTCGTCGTTCGCGAGAATGTTCAGCGCCTCGCCGATCATCACGCCGCCCGCGGATGGCGGGGGAACTGTGTAGAGGTCATACGCGCCGTAGCGGAGTTTGATGGGCGCGCGCCAGACGGGCTGGTATTCGCGCAGATCGCGGTAGCCGATGATGCCGCCCGCAGCGCGCACGCCGTCGACGATCTTCTTCGCGATGTCGCCTTCATAGAAGTCGCGCGCGCCGCGATCGGCAAGGCGCTGCAACGTGGCCGCGAGCTCCGGCGGGGGGACAGGCGCGGCGATGTCGAGATTGCGTTCGCGTTTCGCCGCCGCGATGTCGCTCTCGAGCTCGACGTCTTTCGGGCGTGTTTCGCGTGCGAGTGCGATCGCGGGGGCGAGCAGCTCTTTCCACGCTCGGACGCCGAACTTCTGCTGCAGTGCAGCAAGACCGGCAACGGTGCCGGGCACACCGGCGGAAAGCGCGCCGGTGGTTTTCTTCGCGAAGGCTTCGCGCGTTGCCGCGCGCGGGGCGGTCTCGCGGAAGTCGAGCGTCCAGACGCCGCGCGATTGTGCGTCGTAATAGACGACAAAGCCGCCGCCGCCGAGGTTGCCCGCTTGCGGATGGACGACGGCGAGCGCGAAGGCGACTGCGACCGCCGCATCTGCCGCAGTTCCGCCGTTCTGGAGAACCGCCAGTCCGGCACGAGTGGCAATCGGCGATGCAGTGGAAAGCGCGGCATGTTTCGCGGTGACTTGCGCGAGCGCGGCGTTGGCGAGGAGGAGAAGAAGCAGTGCACTTCTTCCGAGTCGAGGGGTCATTTCCGTGAGCGCCGGGAGGTGCGGTTGCGGTCGAAGATGATCTTCAGGCCTTTGAGGGTGAGCTCGGGATCGACGTCGTCGATGTGGTCGCTGTCTTCGGCGAACAAGGTCGCGACTCCGCCGGTGGCAACGACGCGTTTGAGGTCGGGCACTTCGCGTTTGATGCGCGCGAGGATGCCGTCGACCAATCCGAGGTATCCGAAGTAGATGCCGGACTGCATGTTGACGACGGTGTTGGTGCCGATGACGTGATCGGGCCTGCGAATGTCGACGCGCGGCAAGCGCGCCGCACGTGCGAACAATGCTTCGGCGGACACGTTCAATCCGGGCGCGATCACGCCGCCGACGAATTCTGCATTCGCGGTGACGACGTCGAACGTCGTTGCCGTACCAAAGTCCACAATGACCGTCGGTCCGCCGTACGCCTCATGCGCCGCCGCGCAGTTGACGATGCGATCGGCACCCACTTCAGCGGGATTGTCGACATGAATGGCGATGCCGGTCCTCACTCCCGGCTCGACGAAGAGCGGCTCGATGCCGAAGTATTTGCGAACCATGAAGGTCATGGCGCTGTTCAGCGGCGGGACGACGGACGCGACGATCGCGCCTTCGAGCGAGTTGTGGATGGCGTCGCCGACGAGTTGCCGCGCGAGGATGCCGTATTCGTCCGCCGTGCGTTCGCGCGCGGTGGCCAGCCGCCACGAGTTGATGAGCTCCGCGCCGCGATAGACGCCTAAGACGAGGTTGGTGTTGCCCAGATCGACGACGAGAAGATTGCCCGACACTGGCGGTAGCGTAGCAGAGGACGACCGGGGGCCTCCGGCGGGCCGGCACGGCCGGCAGCGCTGGTAGGCCAAGCCCGTACGCACGCTGTACTCGATGGC
>JALYOB010000605.1:0-873 GCA_030857085.1 Acidobacteriota bacterium
GTATCGATTACCGGGCGTCACAAATACCGACAACCGAGAACCGACAACCGATAACCTCGTTCGGTTGTCCGTTGTCCGTTGTCGGTTGTCGGTTATCGGGGCTCGGTATCGATTATCGGGCGTCACAAATACCAACAACCGAGAACCGACAACCGATAACCTCGTAAGGAAGTCACGAACACAACCATCCGTTTACGTCACCGAGAAAAGGAGACCTATGTTTTCACGCATTCTTGCGGCGGCCGTGCTCTGTGCCGTTGCAATTCCGGGGTTCGCCCAGAACAAGACGCAGAACCAGTCCAGCGACAACATCCTCCCCTTCAAAGCCGCCGAGAAGACGCTCTCGAACGGGCTCAAAGTCATCGTCGTTCCCACCGGATTTCCCAACATCGTCTCGCTGCAGATTCCGATGCAGACCGGCTCGCGTAATGAAGTCGAGGCCGGCAAGTCGGGCTTCGCTCATTTCTTCGAGCACATGATGTCGCGCGGCACGAAGGCGTATCCGTCCGACGTCTACAACGCCATCATCACCAAGGCAGGCGCGCGGCAGAACGCCTACACCTCCGACGACCTGACGAACTACCACATCACGTTCGCCAAGGAAGACCTCGAGAAGATCCTCGAGATCGAGGCCGATCGCTTCAAGAACCTCGCGTATTCGGAAGAAGGATTCAAGACCGAAGCGCGCGCGGTCCTCGGCGAATACAACAAGAACAGCGCGAGCCCGATCCGCAAGATCATCGAGGTGCAGCGCAACGCCGCCTTCACCACCCACACCTACAAGCACACCACGATGGGCTTCATCAAAGACATCGAGGACATGCCGAACCAGTTCGAGTATTCGAAGGTGTTTTTCAGCCGCTGGTACCGGCC
>JALYOB010000605.1:883-3098 GCA_030857085.1 Acidobacteriota bacterium
CACGCCACCATCATCGTGGCCGGCGACGTCGATCCGAATCGCGTCTTCCAGCTCGTCGAGAAATACTGGGGTGACTGGCAGCGCGGCACGTTCAGCGTCGACATCCCGCAGGAGCCGGCGCCGCACGGACCGGTGTATGCGCACGTGCCGTGGTCCTCGCCCACCCTGCCGTGGGTGACGGTCGCGTTCCACGGGCCGTCCTTCATGCAGACCGCCGATCACGCCGCGGTCGACGTCATGACCGACCTCGCGTTCGGCGAGACCTCCGATCTCTACAAGCGCCTCGTCACACAGGAACAGAAAGTCGATCAGCTCTTCACGTACGGCGGCGGCAACGTCGATCCGGGGCTCTTCACGATCTTCGCGCGTGTGAAAGATCAGAAGGACGCCGTTTACGTGCGCGATCAGATCATCGCCACCTTCGCGCAGCTCCGTTCGCAGAAGCTCGACGCGCAGCGCGTCGCCGATGCGAAATCGAACGCCCGCTATGGCGCAGTGCGCGGGTTGGATAACACCGAGGCGATTGCGTCGACGCTGGCGAGATACGTTCATTACGCCCGGTCGTACGACACGATGAACACGTACTACCGCGCGCTCGCGGCGGTCACGCCCGAGCAGATGCAGAAAGCCGCGCAGAAGTACTTCACCGACCCGAGCCTCGTCGTGACCACGCTCGCACAGCAGCCGCTCGGCGACGCGATGGCGAAGCTGCCGTCGGTCGACGCGATGGCCGCGCCGTCGCCGGCCGGTGAGCAGCAGGTGCAGATCCGCTTCATCGAACAGAAGTCGGTGCTGCCGAACGTCATGATCAAGCTCCTCTTCCCCGTCGGCTCGGCTGCCGATCCGAAAGGGAAAGAAGGTCTGGCGCAGCTCGCGGCGCAGATGATCAGCGAAGGCGGTTCGAGCGAGATGCGCGTCGACGAGATCCGCAAGGTGCTCTATCCGATGGCGGCCGGATTCGGCAATCAGCTCGACAAAGAGATGACCACGTTCACCGGCGTGGTGCACAAAGACAATCTCGACCGCTTCCTCAACATCGTGCTGCCGCAGTTGCTCTCGCCCGGCTTCCGCCAGGACGACTTCGAGCGGCTGCGCGACATGCAGCTCAACTATCTGAAGCAGGACCTCCGCAACAACAACGAGGAAGAGCTCGGAAAAGAGGAACTGCAGAACGTCGTCTTCTCCGGAACGCCGTACGGACACACGGCCGCCGGCACGATCGCCGGCATTCAGTCGATCACCCTCGATGACGTGAAGAAGTTCGTCGCCGACAACTACAACGCGACGAACGTGGTGGTCGGCCTCTCGGGCGACTATCCGGCGTCGCTCGTGCAGCGCCTCACCACCGATCTCCGCAAGCTCGGCGGCGGCGAGGAAGAGATGGCGCTCGCGCAGCTCTCGCCGATCAAAGGTCACAACGCGAGCGGCCTCGAGATCGAGATCGTGAAGAAGGAAACGCGCGCGACCGCGATCTCGATGGGTCACCCGATTCCGGTGACGCGCAACATGGCCGACTTTGCGGCGCTGAACGTGGCGCGCGCGTGGCTCGGCGAGCATCGCGCTTCCTCCGGACGCCTGTTCGACCGCCTGCGCGAGCAGCGCGGCCTCAACTACGGCGACTACGCGTACATCGAGTTCTTCGATCAGCCGGGCGGCCAGTTCTTCCCCAGCCCGAACATCGCCCGCCGCTCGCAGCTCTTCGAGATCTGGATTCGCCCGGTCGTTCCGGCGAACGCGCAGATGGCCATGCGTCTGGCGCTGTACGAGACGCAGAAGATGATCGACAACGGTCTCTCGCAGGAAGACTTCGCGAACACGCGCGACTACCTGATGAAGAACGCCTATCTCCTCACCTCCACCCAGAACCAGCGCCTCGGATATGCGCTCGATTCGTGGTGGTTCGGCATGGGCGACTACGTCGACACCATGCGCGCCGCGTACGCGAAGCTGACCCGCGACGACGTGAATCGCGCGATCAGAAAGTACCTGTCGACGAAGAACATGAACGTCGTGATCATCACCAAAGACGCGGAAGGTCTGCGCGACGCGCTCCTCTCCGACGCCCCGACGTCCATCCAGTACGACGCTCCGAAGCCGCAGCTCGCGGAAGAGGACAAAGTGATCGGCAGCTACAAGCTGCAGATCAAGCCCGAGAACATCCGCATCGTGAGTGTGGATGACGTGTTTGCAAAGTGAGTGATGCGTGACGGGGGGG
>JALYOB010000165.1 GCA_030857085.1 Acidobacteriota bacterium
GATGAGGGGCGCCTCAACCAGCCCAACTCGCACCGTCACCGACTCACTGCTTCCACCCGTACGTCCTTCTCCCCGAACACCATCACGTAACGGAAGACATACGACTCCGGCGTCACCACCACACTCTCTCCCGGCGCGACGACCACCCGCCTGAGGTGCCACTCCGCGAGCGCGAGCTCCTCGGGCGTACTCGCGAAACGCAGCAGAATCGCGTCACTCGCGAGCCGCTTCGGCGGCACGGTCAATCGGATGTGACCGCCGGACGGACCGAAGTCGAACACCTTCGCGCGTTCCTTCTCTTTCCCCGCCACTGCCACGCCACTCTTCGTGCGGATGGTGGGCACATAGCCGATCTGCTCGAACGACTCCCGCGGCTGCTGGATCTGCGTAAACGGCGCGCTCAGCTCCTGCGGTGCGAGCGCGAGATAGTTCCAGCGGCCAATGGGCGGCTCGCCGATCACTGCCGGTGATTGTGAGACCACCCGCGGCGTGTCGCGCACGAGAATCTCCGGCGACCACGTCCGATAAATCTTCCAGCTGCCGTCGGTCACCACCCAGTTCGCCACCTCGGGCGCAATGTCGATCGACGCAATCAGGCCGCCGATTCCCTGCGGCGAGCGCACCGCGATCACGATGCGATTGCGGCCCGTCTTCACGAGCGCCGAGGCGTCGTAGAAGTCGAGCGTGCGGTCTTCCCCCACGTTGCGCGAGGCGACCTCGCTGCCGTTGAGAAAGACGGTGTATTCAGGGTCGCCTAGGATCTTGAGGTGGGCGAAGACCCGCTTTTCGGGGATGTCGAAATCACGCGCGGCGAAGAATGCGACCGGGAGGTTGTCGCTCATCCGATGCTGCGCCCAGATCCATTTCGCGTGACCGGTCGTGTCGTAAAACTTCTGCGCGTACGTCCGCTGCAGCGTCGCGAAAGCGGCCGTGAAGACGAAGAGCGCAGCTGCGAGGATGCCGAGGCGTTGGAGGAGCTTGCGGTCGGTTGCGTTGATAGAATCGGCCGCGTTCATGCGGAGCGTGATTGTAATTCCTGCGCGGTGGGCCTCCACCCGCTTCCCCGGCAAGCCGCTCGCGCCGATCGCGGGCACGACTCTCATCCAGCGCGTTTACGAACGCGCCACCGGCTCGCAGCGCGCGCAGGCGGTGTACGTCGCCACGGACGACGATCGCATCCACCAGCACGTCGAGTCGTTCGGCGGACGCGTGCTGCGTCCGGATGGTGACTTTCAGACCGGCACCGATCGCATCGCCGCCGCGCTCCGCCTCGCGGGCGACGCGTGGGAGGTCGTGGTCAACGTGCAGGGCGACGAGCCGCTCATCGACGTCGGCAACGTCGACGAGCTCATCGACCTCCTCGAGCGCAACGACAGCGAGATGGCTACCATGGCCTGCCCGCTCGCGACGGACGAAGAGCATCAGGCCCGCGACGTGGTGAAAGTGGTCGTCGGCGACGACGCGAACGCGCTCTACTTTTCGCGCGCGCCGATCGGCTCGCGCGAAACCGCGCTCCGCCACATCGGCGTTTACGCGTACCGCCGCGAGGCGCTGGAGCGCTTCGTCGGCCTGCCGCAGTCGCCGCTCGAACAGGCCGAATCGCTCGAACAGTTGCGGGCATTGCAGAGCGGCTTTAAAATCGCCGTGCTGCAAACGTCCAAGCCGCACCTCGGAGTCGATCGTCCCGAGGACGTGGCGCGCGTCGAGAACGAACTTGCGAAACTGCATGCGTGAAATCGGAGACTGCCGTTCGTGAGCATCGCGCTCACACGAACAGGCATCTTCGACGGCGCACCACAACTCTCTTCACTCAAAACCGAACCCTACGGCACGACCGGCGGTCGTGTGCGCATCCTTTTTCAACATCAACCTTGAGTCGTCCGGAGGTCGCATGAGCACGAAGTACATTTTCATTACAGGCGGTGTGGTTTCCGGACTCGGCAAAGGCATCGCCGCCGCGTCGATCGGCGCGCTCCTCGAGGCGCGCGGCTTCAAGATCACCGTCCAGAAGTTCGACCCGTACATCAACGTCGATCCGGGAACGATGTCGCCCTTCCAGCACGGCGAGGTCTTCGTCACCGATGACGGCGCCGAGACCGATCTCGACCTCGGTCACTATGAGCGCTTCACCTCCATGCGCGCATCGCGCAAAAACAATTACACGACCGGCCGCATTTACCTGAAGGTCATTGAGAAGGAACGCCGCGGCGACTACCTCGGCAAGACGGTTCAGGTCATTCCGCACATCACCGACGAAATCAAGAAATGCATCAAAGACGTCAGTGAAGGCGTGGACGTCGTCATTGTGGAAATCGGCGGCACTGTGGGTGACATCGAATCGCTGCCGTTTCTCGAAGCCATTCGCCAGTTCCGCCTCGAGGCGGGCCGCGGCAATGCGATCAATGTGCATCTCACGCTCGTGCCGTACATCAAGGCCAGCGATGAATTGAAGACGAAGCCGACGCAGCATTCGGTCCAGACGCTGCGTCAGATCGGCATTCAGCCCGACATTCTTCTGTGCCGGTCCGAGCGCACCATTCCGGACGAAATGAAGAAGAAAATCGGTCTCTTCTGCAATGTGGAAGAGGAATCGGTCGTACCGGCGTATGACGTCGACTACATCTATCAGGTGCCGCTCGCGTTCTCGCGCGAGGGACTCGACGAAATCCTCCTCGACAAATTGCACCTCCCGCACGAGGAAATCGGCTCGCTCGCCAAATGGGAAGAAATCGTGCGCAAGATGCGCCATCCGGAAGACGAGGTGCGCATCGGCTTCGTCGGCAAGTACGTCGACTTTGGCGATTCGTACAAATCGCTCAATGAAGCGCTCGTACACGGCGGTATTGCCAATGGCGTGAAAGTGCGCATTGTGTACATCGACTCCGAGGCGCTGGAGGAAGAGGGCTATCACGGTGACCTCGCCACAGTGGACGGCATTCTGGTCGGCCCCGGATTCGGCTCCCGCGGTGTCGAAGGGAAATTGCGTGCAATCCGTTATGCGCGCGAACGCCGCATCCCCTTCTTCGGCATCTGCCTCGGCATGCAATGCGCGACCATCGAATTCGCGCGCAATATGGCCGGAATGGTCGGCGCGAATTCGACCGAGTTCGACGACGAGGCGCCGTATAAGGTCATTTACAAGCTGCGCGACCTCATCGGCGTCGACGCGTTAGGCGGCACGATGCGCCTCGGCAAATACCCGTGCAATCTCAAAGAAGGCTCGCTCGCACGCGAGGCTTATGGCGTGGAGTTCATTGAAGAACGCCACCGCCATCGTTACGAGGCCAATCCCGAATACATCCCCCAGCTCGAAGAACGCGGCTTCCGCGTGACCGGCGCCTCGCCGGACGGCAAATTCGTCGAGATCATCGAACTGGAAGGCCACCCTTGGTTTCTCGGCTGCCAGTTCCACCCCGAATACAAATCACGTCCGACGCAGCCGCACCCGCTGTTCCGCTCCTTCATCGCCGCCACGCGTGCGTTCAAGAGCTCGAACAAGACGACGATGGTGATGCAGCGGGAGGTCGAGGTTTAGGCTCAGTACTCGTGAATCCCGATATCCCGCGCCTTGCCGCGTCCGGCACGCGCGGTCCCGAAATAGTCGTTCGGCACAGTGCCGGCGTTTGTACCGGCGTCGATGAGCGGTGAGCCGGCCTTGAGCTGATAATCCTTTGGTTCGCCGCCGCCGGGATTGGTCAGCATCGGGTCGGCAGTGATGTCGCCGGTGCTTTTCACGATCGTCGACGGGTCGCCGCCGCCGAACCAGGAGTTGTTGCGGAAGGCGATCCCGCTCGACGGCACGGATGCGTAGGCGCGGCCGTATTTCTGATACAGGACGTTATTCGCCACGATGGTCGAGTCGTGGCCGCGGCCCTGGATCCAGACCGCCGCGTAATTGGTGGCGTAGAACACGTTGTTCGTAATGACCGTATTGTGCAGTCCGCCGCCGCGTTCGTAACTGCCGTAACTGAATCCGGCGTGGCAGCGGAGGACCACGTTGTTCGAGATCGTCAGATCATTGAGCGGGTTCTGTTCGGGATAGCGCTCATTGGCGCTGCCGATGCCCGCTGCGGGCGCGCCGCCGCGATAGAACTCGTTGCCGGCACTGCACCAGATCAGATTGCTGTCGACGGTCGTCGACTGGGCATTGTCGAGATACAGATTGATGCTGTAGTTGTCGTGAATGCGATTGCCGCGAATGGTGCCGCGGTCGCTCAGGATGTAATCGATTCCCTCGCCGTAATTCTCATAGACGTAATTGTTGCTGATCTCGACCCGGTCCGCGCGATACGCGGCGACGCCCTGCATCCAGACCTGCTCGTCATTGTTGCGCGCTTTGTTCGAGAGCACACAGTGAAAGACGGTATTGCCGCTGATCAGAATGTCGTGCGTCGTGCCGAACGGACTCTCATCGCTCGAATTCGCATTGATGCCGCCGTGATTGCAGTCATGCACTGTGTTCTCGCGGACGTTGATGTGGTGCGAGTCGTACACGTAAATGCCGGCGTTGCGGCCGTTCGTCACTTCGAAGCCGTCGAGGTGAATGTACGAACTCCGGCCGATGACGAAAACGCCGTTCGATTTCGAGCCGCTGCCATCCACAATGACCTTTTCGCCGCGAAAAGGACTGATGCGGATCGGCGCATTTTCGCCTCCGTTCAGTTGCCAGATCGTGACGGTCTCCCGGTATCTCCCCTGCCGCACGTAAATCTGATCGCCCGCTTTCAGTCTGCGAATTGCCGAGGCAATGGTGCGCAACGGACGCTCGATCGTCCCCGGACTGGCGGCTGTTCCGCTCGTGGAAACGTAGTACGTCGCGGCGTGCGCGGCAGTGGTGGAGAGAAGGAGAAAGAGAAAGAGAAGACGGCGGGGCATTCCGCCTCCATCCGTTGCACGCGCTGCGCCGAACGGCAAGGCTGATATCCTCCGCCGCCATGACCACCCGCTCCATCCAGATCACGCCGGACGTGGCATTCGGAGGCGATCAGCCGCCGCTCTTCATCGCCGGCCCCTGTGTCATCGAAGGGCTCGAGCACGCGCTGCAGATGGCCCGCACGCTCGTCCGTCTGCGCGACGAACTGAAGATCAACCTCGTCTACAAATCGTCGTTCGACAAAGCGAACCGCTCGTCGATCGAATCGTTCCGCGGCCCCGGCGTCGAAAGCGGCATGGAAGTGCTGCGCGCCGTCAAAGAAGAAACCGGACTGCCGCTGCTGACCGACGTGCACGAGCCGTGGCAGTGCGAGCCGGTCGCGGCCGTCGTCGACATCCTGCAGATCCCGGCATTCCTCTGCCGTCAGACCGATCTCGTCGCCGCAGCAGCGCGCACGGGAAAAGCGGTCGGTGTGAAAAAGGGGCAGTTCCTTTCACCCGAGGAGACGAAGAACATCCTCGAAAAAGGGGTGGAGACGGGGAACGAGAAGGTGTTCATCACAGAGCGCGGAAGCTCGTTCGGATACCAGAACCTCGTCGTCGACATGCGCGCGTTCCCGATCGTGCGCGGCTTCGGCGCGCCGGTCGTGTACGACATCACCCATTCGATGCAGAAGCCGGGTGGCGAGGGGAAACAGACCGGCGGCACGCCGCAGTTCGCGCGGCCGCTCGCACGTGCTGCGGCGGCGGCGGGTGCGGATGGATTTTTCATGGAAGTGCATGACAACCCGCCGGCTGCGCTTTCCGATCGCACGACCCAGATTCGCCCCGAGGTGGCGCGGCAGATCATTGAGGACGTGCTGAGGATTCGCGAGGCGCTGGAACCGATTTGAGACGCGCGCCGTCGTAACACTCGATGAAGCTTCGCACTACGCTCGCTGTTGCCCTGGGGCTGTTCGCGCTCCTCACGCTGCTCGACCGCTTTGTGTTGATCGAGCTGCTCATCCGGCGAGCCGCAGTGCCGCTTCTTGTGTCGCTCGCCGAAGCGCTTGCGATCGCCGGCACGGGCGCGCTGGTGCGGCGCGCGAAAGAAATCGATTTTCCGCTCGATCTGCTGATCGGCTATCCGATTTTCGGCGCGGCGATGTTTCTCGTCGCGGCATTAAAGATCGCTACATGGACGCTCGTGCCGCTCCTCATTGTGGGGGCGGTTCCGGCGATCGTGTTGCTCGTGCGACGGAGATTCGCGGCAATCGCATTGCCGCCGCTGCATTGGGCCGCCGTAGCAGTGGTGGCCGTGCTCGCGTGTGCGTTCGTGGCGGCACAGGCGCCGCCGTCCTCACTTGACGAACTGGCGTATCACCTTGCCGTCCCTCATACGTGGATCCTCGAAGGGCGTGCGATCGAGCTTCCTCTGTTGTCGCATTCGTACTTTCCCCTCGGAATCGAATCTGCCGATCTCCTCCCGCTGACACTCCTGGGCACGATGGACGGCGGCGTCGCCTCGCATTTTCTGCACTGGCTCGCGGCCATTGCGACGACGCTGCTCATTGCACGGCGGACGCAGTCATGGCTCGCGACCGCCGCCATTGTGACGACGCCGGCCCTCGCCATTACAGCCGGATGGTCGCTGGTGGATTGGCCATTGGCCGGTTTGTTCGTCGCGCTCTATGTGGCATTGGAGGATGACGATCTCGATACCGCCTCTGCCGCAACGGCGGCGGGCTTATTGACCAAATACACCTTCCTCCCCTTCGCCCTCCTCGCCTGGACATTCAAAAGGCGGCTGCCGAAATGGATCGCCGTCATTGGACTGATCTTCTTTGCGCGGAACGTGATTCTCACCGGCAATCCGATCGCGCCCTTTCTCGGTGCAGACGCGCCGCACGTCTCCGGATTCCGCGCGGCGGCATTGTCGGATTACGTGTTCGAAGGAACATTTGTGGACGAGGCGATGGGAGCGTCACTCATCGCATTGCCGGCATTCGCAGCCGGCACAGTGGCCATCGGCTCCGCGATCCTCGCAATCGCGCTCCTTCTCCTCGGCCCATCGGCGCGCATTCTCGTCCCGTTCCTCATTGTGCCGTCGCTCACTGCGGCGGCTTCTTTGCGGCGCCGCACGATTGCAGTGCTGATTGGTGCTGCAGTGGTGTTGCAGACGTTTCTCGTGGTCTGGTTCACCGCCCGCGGCAATGCGTTCTCACTGATGGCGGGGACGGCGAGCGAAGACGAATATCTGCGTAAACAGCGGACGTCGTATACGACGGTCGAGTGGCTCAATACGATCCTGCCCCCCGACTCGCGCACATTGCTCATCGGACAGGGGGAGAGCTACTGGTTTCAGCGCCGCGTGCGCGCGGGCGGCAATTTCGACGGGCCACGCATTTCGCGCTACCTCGACCTGCCGACGCCGGAAGGACTACGCGAACGCCTACGGCAGGACGGCATTACCCACGTCGCGATTGTGGCCGTCCCGCTGGCCACGGAAGTAGCCGAGAAAAAAGAAGAGCGCCAGACGACGCTCACCCCTTCCGCCCAACGGATGCTCGCGCGCATGCTGGATCAGTTTGCGGTGAACGTGACCTCGCATGGGAATGCCACCGTGTTTACCTTGCGGTAAGCCGTTGACCGGTTGCCCGTTGCCAGTTGCCGCGCAGTTCGGCGTCAGCCGCTGACGTTTGCGGTAACTCGCAACAGGGAGCCGCCAGTTGCCAGTTCTCTGTCGCCAGTTGCCGCGCACCTCGCCGTCAGCCGCAACCGTCGCGGCAACCGGCAACCGGCAACCGGTCAACTCTCTGGTAGGGAAACATCGTTGCAGCGACTCTCCTCCGTCAAGGAGGAAGGTCATGAAACAACTCGCATCCGTGCTGCTCGTCGCAGCGCTCATCGTCGCCGCGGTTCCGATGCCGGCCGCTGCGCCGCCGACGCAACTGCTCTACAGCGTCGACAAGGTCACGGCCACGCGTGTGCCGGGCGGGATCAGAGTCGAGGTCGAAGGCAAAGCGACGACGCCCGGCTGGATCGACATCCATCTCGTGCTCAAGTCGTCCACGGGCGGAAAGCTCGTCTACAACTTCGTTGGGAAGAATCCCGGGGGCATCGCGCCGCAGGTGCTCTCGCGCGTCACCGCGACCAAAACGTGGAAAGGCACCAAGAAGATCAAGAGCGTGACCGTCCACGCGAAAACGAATCAGAAGACCACGCAAGTGCAGTAGAAAAACAAAAAGGCCGGCGCAACGCGCCGGCCTTTTCTCAGAAATTGCGAAACTGTCAGACCGCGACTGCGGCATCGACACCCGCCGCCGCGCGGAGCGCGTCGGCCTTGTCGGTCGCTTCCCAGGTGAACTCCGGCTCGGTGCGGCCGAAGTGACCGTACGCGGCGGTCTTCTTGAACACCGGGCGGCGCAGCTGCAGCGATTCGATGATGCCGCGCGGCGTCATCTGGAAGTGCTCGCGCACCAGATCGACCAGCTTCGACTCATCCGTCTTCGCAGTGCCGAAGGTATCGACGTAGATCGACAC
>JALYOB010000606.1 GCA_030857085.1 Acidobacteriota bacterium
GCTGTAGCCGGGTGCGGAGATCGGCGGCTGCTGGATGTAAATGCGCTGGCGCTGCTGATTGGTGGAACTGATCACGAGCGCACTCGACGAGCGCACCGGAGCAATGCGATGTCCTTTGGTCGTGCCGTTCACCCCCAGCATGAAGGCGTCGGTGCGGATCACCTGCGGGTTGTACGACGCGTAATTGCGCGTCACCGTTCCTTCGTAATGCTGCATGGGGCTCTGGACGTTCTGTTCCTGCGGCAGATGGCAGCCGGAGCAGGACGTCATCCAGGAGGTATGACACGCGTAGCAGGTCATCTTCGCGTCGTTGTGCGCGACGCCGCCCGTGCTGTTTTTGATCGTCTTCGCGTAGGCCGACTTCGCGTTGTAATGACCGTTCCCCGGAGTGATGGTGTCTTTGACCTGCACGACTTCCCACTCCATGTCTGCATTGATCATCGACCGCTGCATCAGTTTCCCGTTCACCCACGAAAAGCGCCGGCGTCCGAATGGAGTGGTGCCCATGCGCAGGTCATTGCCGCCCGGAGGGGCGGCCGGTCCGGAGGTGCGGAGATTCGTGTACGCGCTCGTCGTGCCGTGGCAGTCCTGGCACTCGATCTCGATATTGTTGCCGTATTCGCCATAGAGCTGCCCGTTGCCATGCTCGTCCTGCGAAAAGTGGCAATCGGCGCAGTGCATGCCGCGCTCGAGGTGGATGTCCTGCAGATGAACCGCTTTGGCGAATTTCTGCGGATCGTCGAACGAAACGATTTTGCCGTCGCCGTCGAGGAGATTTCCCTTGCGGTCGCGTTTATAGACGGCCATGAAGTTCCAGCCGTGGCCGTGATAGTCGGCGAACTGCGTCTGCTTCGCCTTGGCATTCAGGCGGGAGACGTTCTCGAGAAAGTCGATGTTCGTCCAGAGGCCGCGCGGCGCCGCTCCTTCGGGATTGTGCGCGAGGCTGGTGCGCTTCTCCACTTCCGTCGGGCGTCGCTGCTCTTTCGGCCACAGAAGCTGTCCGTCCGTTTCGTAGTCCCACATCGTGTACCCAAGGTACGTATTGACGAAGGAATTCGGCTGGTGCATGTGGCAGGACATGCATTGACTGGTCGGCACCGCGCGCGTCAGCTGGTGGCGGATCGGGTGGCCTTTTTCATTCTTCGGAATGGAACGGTCGCCGGTCTGGGAGAGGCCGACATTGCCGTATTGGGCGAACGGGCCGGAATGCAACGGCTCGCGATCGTTCGCATAGACGACGTGACACGCAGTACAGCCGGACGAACGATAGTCGCCGGGATGGTCATTGGTGCCGAGGAAGGAGAGATGCGGGTCATTGAGCCGGGTCTTGTGCAGATTGATGAGGCCAGGCGAAATGCGGGAGCCGGTTCCGCGGCCGCGATTACCGAGGCGGATGTCGGGGCGGCCGGCGTCTTCACTGGGATTGGGATTGCCGATATCCGGTGGCATGGTGTTGTTCGACACACCGCCGCGCTCAAATGCGCGGAAATACTCACCCGGCTGAAACACCTCCCAGCGCGGGAGGGGAACGAGTTGCGGCAATGCGCCGCGTGCGAGCTGATATTCGGTCGGCGGCGTGGCGGGAAGAAGAATCTGCGGCTTGCCCTCGCGATTGTAGGACTCGCCGAGGAATGCGCGCTTCTGGCTGGTGAGGCCATTGGCGTAACTGACCGCGGCCCAGAACACCGCGCTGGTGGTCATGGTGCTGCGCGGCACATTGGCCGTTTGTCTCGAGTGACAGCTGCCGCAGGTTTCGCGCGCGACACGGAGATCGCCCGGGTTGACGAAGCGGACGAATTCGGCCGATTCGTCGAGCAGCGCCGTGTAGGTGCGGGGCGGATTGGCGGACGTTTTCCAGATCTCGCGATTGCGCGGCTGCACGTGCGCCTGCTCTTTGAGCATCGCCGCGGCATTGCCGCCGTGACAATCAGTGCAGCCGAGTTTCACTGCCGCCGAGGCGTGCATCGGTTCGATGCCCTGATGACAGGTCAGACAGCCGCGCGATTTCGCGTCCGCCGCGGCTTGCGTCTGGCGCGACAGTGCGGGAGCGACCGCTTCGTTCCTCGTCTGCGCGAGGAGGGTGGCGGCAATGACGCCGGCGAGGATCAGTCCAATGCGCTTCATCAGAATTGAAGAATGACGTTCATGAACGCGTGATACAGCGGATCGGCGGTTTCGTAGATGTCTTCGAAGCCCTGTCCCGGGAGCAGCGTGGCGAGGCCGCCGACGAGGACGACGTTGTTGCTGAGAAACGGCCGGTAACGCAGACCGAGACTGAGGTCGGTGCCGAGGTCTTTGTGAATGTTGCCCTGGAAGAGGACTTGTTCTACCGACTCGGTTGCATCGAGACGAATGTAATTGCCGGTGACGATCGCTTTGAGGCGCGGCGTCAGTTCCATGTCCAGGCCGATGGTCGCGAGCTGCACGCCGGGATTGACGTAATTCGGCTGCCCTTCGTCTTTGCTGCTGCGCAATGAGGGAATGAGGCTGCCGCGTTCGACGAGCGCCACGCCCGTTCCGGCCAGGCGAATCCCCAGTCGATTGAAGAAGGAAAAGCCGCCGCCGGCGAATGCGGGCGCGTCGAAGATGGCGTCGAAGCCGCGGGCATTGCGATCGCGCGGATTGCGATCGCCCGACGCATAGAAGAAGCCGATGCGGGGACGCAGCCAGTCGCGGTCATACGACACTTCCAGCGCCGCCATCGCCGCACCAATGCGCACGCTGTTGCCGCGGCGCAATTCCGGATCGGCTCCGGCGATCGGATTGAGAGAATCGCGGCCGAAGACGTAATAGAGCGCGTGGTCGACGTTGAAGCGGCCGATGTGACCGAGGCCCGACTCGCCGATGTAGGTGGCCTGGATGGAGTGCGGCTTTGCGTCGCCGAGGGGCGCGGGGCGCACCAGCACGCCATTGCGGTCGTATTTCGTCGACGCGTCGTCGAGCATGTGGTGAATCGAGAATTGCTGCGTGTAGCCTTTGCGCAGGAAATCCTGCCAGTAGAAATTGGCGATGGCGACGCGCTGATCGCGCAGTTCGTGCAGCGTATTGAGTCCGCTGTTCGTGTCTTTCTCCAGACGATCGAACAGCGCGAGGT
>JALYOB010000166.1 GCA_030857085.1 Acidobacteriota bacterium
CGCTTATTCGAGCGATCCGGTTGCGGCGCCCAAGGTCGCTGTCGATTTCGCCAAGGGTAACGACAAGCTCGTGATCCTCGGCGGCGCAATGGGCGCGACCGCCCTGAACGTGGACGGAGTGAGGGCGCTTGCCACTCTGCCGTCCCTCGACGAACTGCGCGGCAAGCTGGTCGGCCTTATCCAGGCCCCGGCCACCAAGATCGCTCAGCTCAGCACTGCGCCGGCGGCCAAGCTCGCCCGCGTATTCGGGGCCTATGCCAAAACAGGCGAAGCGGCGTGAGGCCGTACCTCAAACTATCAAATCGTTCGAACTGAACCTAAGGAACTAGAAAATGGCTGATCTTGCCAAGCTCGTTGACGATCTGTCGTCGCTGACCGTTCTCGAGGCTGCCGAGCTCTCGAAGATGCTCGAAGAGAAGTGGGGCGTTTCCGCTGCTGCGGCTGTTGCCGTCGCTGCTGCTCCGGGCGCTGCTGCCGCTGCTCCGGCTGAAGAGCAGACCGAGTTCACGGTCGTTCTCGCGGCTGCCGGCGACAAGAAGATCGAGGTCATCAAGGAAGTCCGTGCCATCACGGGCCTGGGCTTGAAGGAAGCGAAGGACCTCGTCGAGGGCGCGCCCCAGACGATCAAGGAAGGCGTTTCCAAGGACGAGGCGGCCAAGATCAAGAAGGCGTTCGAAGACGCCGGCGCCAAGGTCACCATCAAGTAACTCTGCTGTTGTTTCCTGTTCCGGGCGGTGTTTGTGCATCGCCCGGAACAGGTGTTTTTGCAGTAACCCACATTCCTGGGCCAGAGAGGGGGGGAGCGGCCTTCTCGATAGCGCCCGCAATCGCGTGACACCGGCTTGCGTCGCCTGCAAGCTGGCCTCGCCTGACGCGAAGCATCAAGACATTAGGAGTCACACCGAATGAACGGAGCCATGCCCAAACAGGAGCCGGTTCGTCACGACTTCTCCAAGATCAGGTCGTACATGGCGTTGCCAAACCTGATCGACGTCCAGAGAAAATCGTACGAGCGTTTCCTGCAGATGAACCTCCTTCCGGAGGAGCGCGAGGACACCGGTCTGCAGTCGGTCTTCACCAGCGTCTTCCCCTTCAGCGACTTCCGCGAAACCTGCTCTCTCGACTTCGTCCGATTCTCCATCGGCAACTGGGAGTGCAAGTGCGGCCAGCTCAAGGGCCTCGAGCACCTGCGCATGTCCTGCGCGAACTGCGGCTCGAAGATCATCACCGATCACCCGCATGAAGAGACGGTCAACTGCCCGTCGTGCGGCGTCATCAACAAGAACCGCGTCGAAGTCTGCGACATCTGCGGCAACCCGGTCGACCTGCAGATGAAGTACTCGGTCGAAGAGTGCCAGGAGCGCGGCATGACCTACAGCGTTCCGCTGAAAGTCACCTTCCGCCTCTTCGTCTACGACAAAGACCCCGACACCGGCGTCAAGCACATGCGCGACGCGAAGGAAGAGGAAGTCTTTTTCGGCGACATCCCGCTCATGACCGACAACGGTACCTTCATCATCAACGGGACCGAGCGCGTCATCGTCTCGCAGCTCCACCGCAGCCCGGGCGTCTTCTTCACCAAGGAATCCGCCCACACGTTCCTCTCGAAAATCATCCCGTACCGCGGTTCGTGGGTGGAGTTCGAGTACGACCAGAAGAACATCCTCTACGTCCGCATCGACCGCAAGCGCAAGTTCCTGGGAAGCGTCTTCCTTCGCGCGCTCGGCCTCACCACGGACGAAGAAATCCTGCGTCAGTTCTACACGCCGATCAAAGTGCGTCTGAACGACGGCGGCGCCGAGCTCTCGTTCGACCGCCGCGTCCTCGACCAGGAAGAAGCGAAAGAGCGTCACTCGATCCGCGGCCGCCGCGCGGTCCGCACCGTCTTCGGCGGTGTGAAGCTCGACCAGAAGATGGCCGACGCGCTCACCAAGAACAACGAAGCCTCGGTGAAGGTCGACTACAACGCGCTCGAGAAGGCCGTCTTCCTCGGCGACGTCGTCGACTTCAACACGGGTGAAGTCCTCTTCGAGGCGAGCGAAAACGTTCCTGCCGACTGGGCCGCCGTCCTCGGCGATCGCGGCATCAACGAGATCGAAGTGATCTTCCCCGAGTGGGATCTCGTCTCCGACATCCTCCTCAACACCGTCCGCAAGGACACCTCGAAGTCGTTCGAGGCGGCGATCATCGAGATCTACCGCCGCATGCGCCCGGGCGATCCTCCGACCCTCGAGTCGGCCAAGGCCCTGTTCGAAGGCATGTTCTTCGACGCGCGCAAGTACGACTTCTCGCGCGTGGGCCGCTTCAAGTTCAACATCAAGCTCGACCTCGATTCGCCAGTCACGCAGAAGACGATGACGCCGGAAGACTTCTACGTCGTCATCAACTACCTGCTGCGCCTGCGCAAAGACGTCGGCCGCGTCGACGACATCGACAACCTCGGCAACCGCCGCGTGCGTGCAGTCGGTGAGCTGCTCGAGAACCAGTTCCGCATCGGCCTCGTGCGCATGGAGCGCGCGATCAAAGAGAAGATGTCGGTCCATCAGGACATCGACTCGGCCATGCCGCACGACCTGATCAACTCCAAGCCCGTCATCGCGGCGATCAAGGAGTTCTTCGGTTCCTCGCAGCTCTCCCAGTTCATGGACCAGACGAACCCGCTCAGCGAAGTCACGCACAAGCGCCGTCTCTCCGCCCTCGGGCCGGGTGGTCTCTCTCGCGAGCGCGCCGGCTTCGAAGTCCGCGACGTTCACCCGACCCACTACGGCCGCATCTGCCCGATCGAGACGCCGGAAGGTCCGAACATCGGCCTCATCTCGTCGCTCGCCTGCTACGCGCGCATCAACGAGTACGGCTTCATCGAGAGCCCGTACAAGAAGGTCGCGAACGGCCGCGTTCTCGATCACTACCGCATCACCAAGACCGGCGACACGACCTTCACCCTCAGCGAGATCGTTGAAAAGCGCGACCTGCAGAAGGAAAACAACCGCATCGCGAAAGAAAACGCGGGCAACGCCGGCGGCAAGAAGAAGAGCATGCTGCAGGCCGCCGAAGCCGAGCCGTACGCGTTCTATCTTTCCGCATGGGATGAAGAGCGCTACACGATCGCGCAGGCGAACGTGATGCTCGACGACGAGGGCAACCTCGTGCACGACCGCGTCATCGCACGTCAGTCGGGCGACTTCGTCTCCATCGAGAAAGAGAAGGTCGACTTCATCGACGTCTCTCCGAAGCAGCTCGTCTCCGTCGCCGCATCGCTCGTTCCGTTCCTCGAGAACGACGACGCGAACCGCGCGCTCATGGGCGCGAACATGCAGCGCCAGTCCGTTCCGCTTCTTCGTACCGAGTCGCCGCTCGTCGGCACCGGCATGGAGAACGTCGTGGCGCGTGACTCCGGCGCAGTCGTCGTCTGCAAGCGCGGCGGCGTCGTCGACCTCGTCGACTCGAACCGCATCATCGTGCGCGTCGAGGCCGAAGATCAGGAAACCGGCGAGACGCGCGAGTTCGGCGCCGACATCTATCAGCTCATCAAATTCAAGCGCTCGAACCAGAACACCTGCATCGCGCAGAAACCGGTCGTGCGCGAAGGCCAGCGCGTGCGCAAAGGACAGGTCCTCGCCGACGGTCCCTGCACCGACGCCGGCGAGCTCGCCCTCGGCCGCAACGTCCTCGTTGCGTTCATGCCGTGGCGCGGCAACAACTTCGAGGACGCGATTCTCGTCTCCGAGAAGCTCGTGCGTGAGGACTACTACACCTCGATCCACATCGAGGAGTTCGAGATCGAAGCGCGCGATACGAAGCTCGGACCTGAAGAGATCACCCGCGACATCCCGAACGTCAGCGAGTCCGCACTGAGGGATCTCGATGAATCGGGCATCATCCGCATCGGCGCGACCGTCAAGCAGGGCGACATCCTCGTCGGCAAAGTCACGCCGAAGGGCGAGACCCAGCTCACGCCGGAAGAGAAGCTCCTCCGCGCGATCTTCGGTGAAAAAGCCGGCGACGTGCGCGACGCTTCGCTCAAGACGCCTCCGGGTATCGAAGGCACGGTCGTCGACGTCAAGATCTTCTCGCGCAAAGGTGTCGATAAAGACATGCGCGCGAAGTCGATCGAAGAGTCGGAAATCGACCGGATGAATCGCAACATCCAGGACGAGATCCGCATCATCACCGACGCCCGCAACAAGAAGATCTCGGAAGTGCTCAGCGAGCAGAAGCTGCAGCGCGACGTGGTCGACTTCAAGACCGGCGACGTCCTCGTCCGCAAGGGTGAGATCGCCGATCGCGACGTGGTCAATCGCCTCAGCCGCCGCGAGCTCCTCGCGCTGCCGGTCGAGGAAGAGTCGCGCGAGACGGTCCGCATGTTCGTCGAGCGCGCCGAGAACCGCATCCGCGTGCTGGAGCAGAAGGCAGAAGAGCGCCGCGAAGACCTGCAGAAAGGTGACGAGCTTCCCCCGGGCGTCATCAAGATGATCAAGGTCTACGTCGCAATGAAGCGCAAGCTCAGCGTCGGCGACAAGATGGCCGGACGCCACGGCAACAAGGGCGTCATCTCGCGCATCCTCCCCGAAGAAGACATGCCGTACATGCCGGACGGCACTCCGGTCGAGATCGTTCTCAATCCGCTCGGCGTTCCGTCACGCATGAACGTCGGTCAGATCCTCGAGACGCACCTCGGCTGGGCTGCCCGCAGTCTCGGTCTCCACTTCTCGACGCCCGTCTTCGACGGTGCGACCGAAGGCGAGATCAAGGCGCAGCTCAAAGCGGCCGGCTTGCCGGACGACGGCAAGACGAGCCTCTACGACGGCATGACCGGCGAGAAGTTCGAGCAGCAGGTCTGCGTCGGCTACATCTACATGCTGAAGCTCTCGCACCTGGTCGACGACAAGATTCACGCGCGTTCGATCGGACCTTACTCGCTCATCACCCAGCAGCCGCTCGGTGGTAAGGCGCAGTTCGGCGGCCAGCGCTTCGGTGAGATGGAAGTGTGGGCCCTCGAAGCCTACGGCGCCGCGTACACGCTGCAGGAACTCCTGACCGTGAAGTCGGACGACGTCGAAGGCCGCTCGAAGATCTACGAAGCCATCGTCAAGGGCGAGGTTCCGGACGATCCGGGTCTCCCCGAGTCGTTCAACGTTCTCGTTCGCGAGCTGCAGTCGCTCTGTCTCGACGTCGAGTTGCTCAAGGAATAGCGAAAAATGGGACGCAGAGTCACGAGTCTTTCCCGCATGCCCAACGCCGACTGCCGTGCCTGTCACGGCTTAGGCTCGATTCACATGACCGTGCACTTTTACAGCGGTGACCAGCATTGGGAAACGCAGTGCTGGGAGTGCTACGGAACCGACGTGAAGCTGACGTTCCCGCATCCGAAAACGACTGACAACTGAATCGTTGTTGCCCGTCGCCGGTGAGCAGTTGCCGCAAGGCTCTGACTCGCCGGCGATCGGCAACTGGCAACTGGCAACCCCTAAAAGGGAGGCGCAAATTGGAAAGCTTTAACGCACTGTTTCAGCCGGCCAAGGCAACTCAGGCGATCAACGATTTCAACGCGATCAAGATCAGCCTCGCTTCTCCGGAGAAGATCCGGTCGTGGTCGTACGGCGAAGTCACCAAGCCGGAAACGATCAACTACCGGACGTTCAAACCGGAGCGCGATGGTCTCTTCTGCGCGAAGATTTTCGGACCGATCACGGACTGGGAATGCCTTTGCGGCAAGTACAAACGGATGAAGCACCGCGGTGTCATTTGCGACAAATGCGGTGTCGAAGTCACCAAGTCGAAGGTCCGCCGCGAGCGCATGGGTCACATCGAGCTCGCCTCGCCGGTCTCGCACGTCTGGTTCTTCAAAGGCCTGCCGTCGCGCATCGGTCACCTGCTCGATATCTCCCTGCGCGATCTCGAGCGCATCCTCTACTTCGAGTCGTACGTCGTCATCGATCCGGGTGATCTCTCCGGCACGATCAACGAAAAAGAACTGCTTCCCGAAGACCGCTACCGTGAGCTCCGCTCGCAGTACGGCGACGTATTCGTCGCCAAGATGGGCGCCGAAGCGATCAAGGAACTGCTGCGCCGCGTGAACGTGGAAGAGCTCAGCGACGAGCTGCGCCTCATCATGCGCACCGAAACGTCGCAGATCAAAAAGCTCAAGGCCGCGAAGCGCCTCAAGGTCGTCGACGCGTTCCGCAAGTCGGGCCATCGCCCCGACTGGATGATCCTCGACGTCATCCCGGTCATTCCGCCCGAGCTCCGTCCGCTCGTTCCTCTCGACGGCGGCCGCTTCGCGACGTCGGATCTCAATGATCTCTATCGCCGCGTCATCAACCGCAACAATCGCCTCAAGAAGCTGCTCGAGCTCCGCGCGCCCGACGTCATCGTGCGCAACGAAAAGCGCATGCTTCAGGAAGCGGTCGACGCGCTCTTCGACAACGGCCGCCGCGGCCGCGTGCTCAAGGGCTCGAACAACCGTCCTCTCAAGTCGCTCTCCGACACGCTCAAAGGCAAGCAGGGACGTTTCCGTCAGAACCTGCTCGGCAAGCGCGTCGACTACTCTGGCCGCTCGGTCATCGTCGTCGGTCCGGAGCTTCGTCTGCACCAGTGCGGTCTGCCGAAGAAGATGGCGCTCGAGCTGTTCAAGCCGTTCATCTACCACAAGCTCGAGCAGCAGGGCCTCGTCGGCACCATCAAGGCTGCCAAGGAGCTCGTCGAGCTGCAGACCAACGAAGTGTGGGACGCGCTCGAGAGCGTCATCAAAGAGCATCCGGTTCTTCTGAACCGCGCACCGACGCTCCACCGCCTCGGCATCCAGGCCTTCGAGCCGGTGCTCGTCGAAGGCAAGGCCATCAAGATTCACCCGCTCGTCTGCACGGCCTTCAACGCCGACTTCGACGGTGACCAGATGGCCGTCCACGTGCCGCTCTCGCCAAAAGCACAGGTCGAGTCGCAGGTGCTCATGCTTGCCTCGAACAACATCCTCTCGCCCGCGCACGGCAAGCCGCTCGCCGTGCCGTCGCAGGATCTCGTTCTCGGCTGCTACTACCTCACCAAGGCCAAGCCGAACGCCAAGGGCGCCGGCAAGGTCTTTGGCTCGTACGACGAAGTGATGATCGCGCTGCAGTCCGGCGAGATCGAACTGCTCACGCCCATCAAGTGCCGCGTTTCCGGCCGCTTCATGGATCTCACCAAGCAGTTCAACGATCAGGACATCGTCCACGCCGAAGTCGAGGACATCGACCGCAAGCTGGTCGAGACCACCGTCGGCCGCGTGATCTTCAACATGCACCTTCCGATCGAGATCCCGTTCATCAACGGTCTTCTCAAGAAGAAGGGCCTGCAGGAGCTCGTCAACTACTGCTTCATCAACTACGGCAACGCCAAGACGGTCGAGATGCTCGACGGTCTCAAGGACCTCGGCTTCCTCTACGCGACCAAGGCCGGCGTTTCCATCGGCGTCGATGACATGGTCATCCCCGCGCGCAAGCAGGAGATCGTCGAGGGCGCGCGCCGCGCGGTTCTCGAAGTCGAGCGCCAGCGCCTCGACGGTGCGATCACGCACGGCGAGCGTCACAACAAGATCATCGACATCTGGCACCGCGCGACCGAGTCGGTTTCCGACGAGATGTTCGCGGAGATGAAGCGCGTCGAAGCGGCTCGCGGCGAGTTCAACCCCATCTTCATGATGGCCGACTCCGGCGCCCGTGGTTCGCGTGAGCAGGTTCGCCAGCTCGCCGGCATGCGCGGTCTCATGTCCAAGCCCTCGGGCGAAGTCATCGAGACGCCGATCACCGCCAACTTCCGCGAAGGCCTCTCGGTGCTGCAGTACTTCATCTCCACGCACGGCGCGCGTAAAGGTCTCGCCGATACCGCGCTCAAGACGGCCGACTCGGGATACCTCACCCGTCGTCTGGTCGACGTCGCGCAGGACGTGATCATCACCGAGCAGGACTGCCAGACCTTTGACGGCATCGTCGTCACTCCGATCATGGAAGGCGGCGACATCCTCGAGCCGCTCCGCGACCGCATCGTCGGCCGCGTTGCGCAGGAAGATGTCTACGATCCGCTCACGGGCGACCAGCTCGTGGGGCAGAACGAAGAGCTGTCCGAAGAGCTCGCGAACGCGATTCAGGAAGCGGGTATCGAGCAGGTCAAGATCCGCTCGGTGCTCACCTGCGAAACGCGCCGCGGTGTCTGCCGCCGCTGCTACGGCCGCAACCTCGCGAGCGGCAAGCTCGTCGAGATCGGCGAAGCGGTCGGCGTCATCGCCGCCGAGTCGATCGGTGAGCCGGGCACGCAGCTCACGATGCGTACGTTCCACGTTGGCGGTACCGCATCGCGCGTGTCCGAGC
>JALYOB010000017.1 GCA_030857085.1 Acidobacteriota bacterium
ACGATGATGCCCGGGCGGCATGCCGGCCATGTTCGCGGGGTGTTAGGCGGTGCGGCGGAGCCGCAACCGCTCAGTGCCGGGAGGCGTTACTTTTCCGCGCCGGCAGCGCGGCGCTGGCGCATGTAATCGCGCATGTAAGAGCGCTTGCACTCACGGCACTCGCTCCCCTTCTGCGGATGGACGTAGGTGTTGGCAGGGGTGAGCCGATGTAGACCTGCCTTGCAGAGCCGAGTACGCATTCCATTCCTCCTGAGACCGGCCACGGCCGGCAGCGTTTGTTGGCCTGACCGCGCGCACATCGACTTCCTGGCCGGCCAACGGGTGATTCATGACGCCGGGTGACGTCATGATGAAGCGCAGCATACCTGCACTCATGAAAGACTGATGCCTTACTTCGGCAGTTATTTTGCCGGAAAGCGACAATTTGCGGCAATTCGAGCGCGTTTAGGCGGTCTAACAGCAATGGCCTTCTCTTACGACGCGGCGTGGCCCCTCACCCGGCGCTACGCGCCACCCTCTCCCCGCGAGCGGGGCGAGGGGAAGCGAGGCAGGCAGGCCGTCTCCCCGCGTGCAAGTTGAGGCGAGTGCGTCTAACAGCCTGAATGTGCCGCATTGCTACGTCTGAAAGCGGCGGGCGGAGCGTTCTTTGAGGCGTTCGGCCTCGATGGCGCGGTCGCGCGGCTCGGCGCTGGTGGTCAGTGACGCCAGCAGTTCATTCGCCGCGGCGGCGATCGTTTCGACCGCGTGTTGAAATGCGGCTTCGTTCGCGCGCGACGGTTTGTTGAAGCCGGACAGTTTGCGCACGAACTGGAGCGACGCATCACGCACTTCCGCCTCGGTCGCGGGCGGCTCGAAATTGAAAAGCGTCTTGATGTTGCGGCACATGGCGCGGCGATTCTAACGCGGCGGAGGCGGTACACTCGCCATCACGCATGCAAATCCGCACTGCTGACGCCGGGGACGTTCGTCTGCTCGCGCCGCTCCGCGCGGTGTTGTGGCCCGAGGGGACGGCGGAAGAGCATGAGGAGGAGCTGCGGGAAATTGTGCGGGGCGCGTGGTCGCGCACCTATCCGTATGTGGTGCTGGTCGCGGAGGAAGACGGCCGCCTGATCGGCTTTGCGGAAGTGACGTTGCGCTCGCGCGCGGACGGCTGCGATCCGGCCCGGCCGGTGGGGTATCTCGAAGGGTGGTATGTGGAGGGGGAGTTGCGCCGGCGCGGCGTGGGCGCGGCACTGGTTCGCGCGGCTGAGGATTGGAGCCGCGCGCAAGGATGCAGGGAAATGGCTTCCGACACGTGGCTCGACAACGAGGGCTCGCAGCGGGCGCACGAGGCGCTTGGATTTGAAGTGGTCGACCGAGTCGTCACTTACCGGAAATCGCTGCAATGAATCGCGACAATCGCTTCGAGTGGGCGCTTCTCGTCTGTACTGCGTCCGTTTTCGTCTGGAGCGGCATTCAGCCGCACGACCGCTTCACCTGGTTTCTGGAGGTGTTTCCCGCCATTCTGGCCGCGCCCGTCCTGCTGATCACTTACAGGAGATTTCGGCTCACGCGGCTGCTGTATGCACTCATTGCCATTCACGCGGTCATTCTGATGGTCGGCGGCAAGTACACCTATGCGGAGGTGCCGCTGGGGTTCTGGATGGAGCGATGGTTCGGCTTCACGCGCAATCATTACGACCGGATCGGTCACTTTGCGCAGGGATTCGTTCCTGCCATTGTCGCGCGCGAGATTCTCGTGCGCATTGCAGGATTGCGCCGCAATGCGTGGCTCAGCGCCATTGTGGTGGCGTTCTGTCTCGCGATCAGCGCCCTTTATGAGTTACTGGAGTGGGCGGTGGCGGCGGCCACGGGAACGGCAGCCGAGGCGTTTCTGGGGACACAAGGGGATGTGTGGGATACGCAGAAAGACATGCTGCTCGCGCTCATTGGAGCGACGACCGCGCTGCTGTTGCTCTCGCGCGTTCATGACGCGCTTTTGAAGAAGCGCGGGATATAGAACGGGACGCCGCTCTCCTGGTATTGGCGATAGGCATCGCCGTATTGGGCGAGAAGGCGTTGTTCCTCATGAAGCGAGCCGGCGACCAGATAGAGCGTCGCAATGCAATTGAAGGCGAGGCGGCGGGTGGTCATGTGCGGCGTGAGCCAGAACGGCGCGAGCGGCGCGAGGTTCAATGGGTGACGGACGATAGTGAACGGCCCTTCCACGCGTAATGCGCCGTCGTGATGGAGTTCGGGGCCTTGCGCCGCCGGGACGCTGGGCGGCTTCGTCTCCAGTCCGGCCAGCATGGTCACGCCGGTTGCACGGGCTGCGGCGACGGCGAAGAGGACGCCGCTCCATTGTCCGATGCGCAGCGCGGCGGCGGGAACGCCGTGCAGCTCATAAAGAGTGCGCTTGGGTTGGGCGGCGATGTAGGCGGTCAACGCGCCGAACGTCACCAGCGACTGCGCGTTGTACAGAACGCGGTAGAGCTCCTGTCTGCGCGGGAACTCCGTCTCGAAGCGCGCTTTGACGCGGCGGCTGGCGAGGAGGCTGTGCACCGCCGCAAAGAGCGCCGTCGCGCCGATCACCTTCATCGCCATTCGCATGAGCGGGCAAAGTGCGAAAAGTACGCCGACCGGCTTGCGCACCCCCCTTCCCGATTGCTAGGCTTCGCCACAGAAGAGCCGTCGTTGGCAGCCTGCTGCCCGGCGGCTTTTGCATTTCTGGCGGATTTCGGGAGGAAACGATGGCGGAAGTGAATCCGATTGCGCGGAAGGGGCTGGTGTACACGCCTCCAGGAACGGACGGGGTGCGCGTTTGCAGCGAAACGTATGCGGACAATCTGACGGTCGACATCTACGAGTCGTCTGCGTCGGGGCCGCGGCCGGTGGTTGTGATTGCGGCCGGTTATCCGGACGAAGGCTTTCAGCGGATGATCGGCTGCCGCTTCAAGGACATGCAGTGCAATGTGGACTGGGCAAAGTCTTTCGCCACGATGGGCATGACGGCAGTGACGTACACGAATCGCGCGCCATTGTCCGACCTGGCGCGCGTCATCGCCTTTCTTCGCGAGAATGCACAGGCGCTGAAGATCGATGCGCACCGGATGGGCGTGTTTGCAACTTCCGGAAACGCACCGGCTGCATTGTCTGTAGTGCATGAAGACAATGCACAGTGGCTGCAATGCATCGGCGTCGCCTATGGCTATTTGTTCGAGAGGCCGGGCTCGAGCGGCATTGCAGGAGTGGCGAAGCAATTCGGCTTTGCACTCCCTCCCTCCCCTGCCATTGCTTCATTGCCGCGCAAGGTCGCGTGGTGCATTGCGCGCGCGGGGCGGGACGAGATGCCGCATCTCAATGCGTCGATCGACGGCTTCGTCGCCGATGCGCTGGCGGCCAATCTTCCGATCACCCTCTTCAATCATCCGACAGGGCCGCATGCGTTCGATCTGATGGACGACAGCGCGGAGTCGCGCACCATCGTCGAAGGTATACTCTCGTTCTTCCGGAACAGACTGAACGGCGGAGGCGCTGCATGAAGCGTGTGACAGGGATCGGCGGAGTTTTCTTCAAGGCACGCGACGCGGAAGCGCTTCGGGAGTGGTATCGCAAGCACCTGGGCGTCGACGTGCAGCCGTGGGGCGGCGCGTCCTTTGACTGGAACGATCCTTCGGGCGTCACCGCCTGGACGATTTTTCCGGAGTCGACGCAGTACCTCGCGCCGAGCACCGCTCCCTTCATGATCAATTAGCGGGTCGAGAATCTGACCGAATTGCTCGCCGTGCTGCGCAGTGAAGGATGCGACGTCGACGAGAAGATGGACGTCTCGGAGTTCGGCAAGTTCGGCTGGGTGATGGATCGGGAGGGAAACCGGATCGAACTGTGGGAACCGCCTGCCGCTGCGCAGGGCTGATCAGCGCACTGCGGCAAAGCGGAAGGAGGGATCGTCCGCGGTCTCTTCGGCGCGCGAAGTGTCGATGAACCAGGCGCGTGCGAACTCGGTCTGGCGCATCTGCCACACCGCGAGCTGCCGCGTCGCGGGTGCCTGCCAGATCAGATCGGCGTCGCCGTCATCGTCGAGATCGGTGACGCCGACGGGAAGCCAGTCGGCGGGAGGATTCGGCAGGCGTATCGCCCGGACGAAGCGGCCGCGGTCCATGAGCCAGAGGGCCAGCGCTGCCGTCTCCTTGTGCCGCCAGAGCAGGTCGTTCCTGCCGTCGCCATTGAAGTCGCCCAGGCCGACGAACTGCCAGAGGGGGTCGGGAACGGCGGGCAGCGTGCCGGTCCAGTTCTGCACGTGATCGCACATGGTCCAGAGCCTCACGTCGAACGTGTTCTTGTTCTGCCAGAGGATGTCCGGGCTGCCATCGCCGTCGAGATCGCCGACGCCGAGCACTTTCCAGTCGCCGTTGTAAGGCCTGTCGACCGTGCCGAGGGCGGCGATGTCGCCGGTCTGGTTGAGGTACGTCACCACGACCGCGCGATGGGTCTTGTTGCGCCAGAGGAGATCGGGGATGCCGTCGCGGTCGAAATCGGCGAAGCCGACGAGGTTCCAGTCTCCGTCGTAGCCGGGGATCTCGACTGGGGCGGAGAGTGCCGCGCCGGTGAGGCGTGAGGCGCGTGTCTCGCCCGCAGTGTTGTCCCGCCAGATGACATAACGGTCGCGCCCTGCGGCGGAAGGCGGAAGAGCGAGAAGAGCAGAGAAAAAGCAGAAGAGGAGGCGGGCGCGCATCGGGATTCGAGGTGGAACGCGGCAGTGTGCCGGGCGGAGGTGTTGGCGTCAACGGAAAAAGAAGAAGGGCGGGGTTGCCCCCGCCCTTCTTTACTGCTGGATGGATCTACGGATTACTTCGGTGCGACGACTTTGAAGTTCAGATCGTTCGCGGTCGTCGTGTCGCCCGCGGTGTTGATCGAGGTCGACGTGACGAACGAGGTCTGGTTCATGTTCCACACCGTCATGCTGCGGGGCGAGGTCGTCGTCATCCACAGCAGATCGGCATCGCCGTCGCCGTTCATGTCGCCGACACCCGCCGGAATCCACGGCGCGCCGACCGTCGGCAGAGCCACAGAGCTGACGAACGTCGTACCGTTCATGAGCCAGATGGTCATCTTGGCGGTGGGAGCGTAGCGCCAGACGATGTCGGTCTTGCGGTCGCGGTTGAAGTCGCCGAAGCCGACGATCGACCAGTTCGCATCAGCAACCGCCTGCAGCGAAACGATCGAGAGACGCGTGGTGTCGCGCATCATCCAGACGTTCGAAGCGAAGGTGCTCGTGTTGCGCCAGATGATGTCGGGGAAGCCGTCGGCGTTCATGTCGGCGACGCCCACGACCTGCCAGTTCGCATCGGCGACCGTGTCGATCGTACCGGTCGACTGCACGAGGTCGGTGTTCTTCATGTAAGACACCTTCATCGAGAAGTCGTTCTTGTTGCGCCACAGGACGTCGGCATGACCGTCGCCGTTGAAATCGGCAACGCCGGCCAGGTTCCAGTCGGTGCCGTAGCCCGGGATGCTGATCGAGCTGAGCATGGTGTTGTTGTTCATGAGCCACGCACGCGTGTCACCGGTGGTGTTGTTGCGCCACAGGATGTCGCGCTTGCCGTCGCTGGTCGCGCTGAAGTCGCTGTTGACCGCGTCGTCGTCCATGATGGTGACGGTGGCGGTGTAGGAGACTCCGAGCGCAGCGGCGTTCGGGCTCGACAGAGCGGCATTGAACGTCTGCTTGCCTTCGACGGCGATGGTGTTGATGAGCGGAACGATGACGTCCTTCGACGTCTCACCGCCGGCGAAGTTGACCGTCATGGAGACCGCGTTGTAGCGGACGCCGGCGATCGCGGTGCCGTTGGTGGTGGTGAAGCTGACCGTCGCCGGGCCGCTGGTGTCGCCGCCCGTGCGCGTCACGGTGAGAGTGACGTTGGCCGCATTCTCCATCGTGAAGAGCGCGGTCTGGGCGAAGTTGACGACCGAACCGGTGTTGACGTTCTGCGTCAGGGAGTTGCTCGAGCCGGCGATGGTGGCGTTGCCGACGTACGAGGCGGTGATGGTGTGCGCGCCACCCGAGAGGCTGCTGGTCGTGTAGGTCGCGACACCGCTGGTGAGAGCGGCCGAGCCGAGCGTGGTCGCGCCTTCCGAGAAGGTGACCGAGCCGTTCGGCGTACCGGCCGTCGAGCTGACCGTCGCGGTGAACGTGACGGACTGGCCCGGGGTGGACGGGTTCTGCGAGCTGATCAGCGCGACCGACGAGGCGGCCTTGTTGATCGTGAGCGCATACGAGGAGGAGGTGGAGGTGAGGAAGCTGGCGTTGCCGCCGTAGACGGCCGTCAGCGAGTGCGCGCCGGCGGTGAGCGTCGAGATGGTCATCGAAGCCACGCCGGCCGAAACCGTGCCGCTGCCGATGGTCGTCGCGCCGTCCTTGAACGTCACGGTGCCGCCGTTGACCTGCGCGCCCGTCGAGTTGACGTTCGCGTTGATGGTCACGGTCGAGCCGAACGTGGAGGGGTTCGGAGTGGCGCTCACGGTCGTGGTGGTCGCAGCCGCAACCGCGCAGCCGGCGTCGCCGACGAGCGTGGAGAACGGCGTCTCGTTGATGCCCGTGATCTTGATGTTGTCGATGTCCCAGCCGCCGTAAGCCGAGCCGCTGTCCGAACCCTCGCGGAAGCGGAACATGACGGACGCGCCGGCGGTGGCGGTCATGGTGAGAACGGTGTGAACCGTCGAGCTCTGGACGCGGACGAACGCCTTGCGCGGAGCAGCGGTGGTGCTGCCGACTGCGAGCGGGTTGTCGTTGCCCTGGCTCGGCGCGAGCAGGTTGCCGTTGTAGGCGTTGGTACCGGTGAGTGCAACGTCGGTCCAGGTGGTGCCGCCATCGAGCGACTTCTCGACGACGCCGCCGTCCCAGTTACCCGTGCTGCTGAACTCGAAGCTCCAGGAGTGATCGAACTCGAGGGTGATGCTGCCGCCGGCGCCGACGGTGAAGGCCGGCGAGGTGAGGCGCTCGTCCGACTTCGTGGTGCCGTTGTCGACGTGCCACACGCGGTTCATGGTGGTGGTGTATTTGCGGGCGAATGGAGCGACCGGCGACGGGCTGGAGGAAACGGCCCAGACGGTGTCGTTCGTCTCGACGGCGTCGGTGATCGACGTCGCGGGCGACGAAGCCGCGTTCGCACGGAACGAGACAGCCGCAGAGCGGGGGGCGCTGAGCGCCGCGTCCGCGAGGCTGACGGTGAAGTCGAGCTGCTGGATGCCGCCGATGCCGGAAGCCAGCGCAACGATGACGTTGCCGCTCGCGGAGCCGAGGACGTCGGTGCCGCCGAAGTTGATCGTGTTGCCGTTCGGGAACGTCACGCCGGCGCTCGAGCTGCTGATCGTGCCGGTCGTGCCGCTGAGCGGAGCGGTACCGATGTTCTTGATGGTGAGGGTGAGGCGGCCGCGGTCGCCGCTGTCGAGGATGCCGTCGTTGTCGCACGACAGAACGCTGTCGTCGAGCGAGCTCGCGCTGACGGTGACGTCCGGCGCGCTGACGTAGCTTTCCACAGCACCAGCGTGCGTGAGCGAGAAGCGATCCGGCGAGAGGGCCTGCGTGCCGGCGCCGCGCTTGGCGAACGCCTGCTGGAACAGAACGAAGTCGGTGTAGTCGGTCGCGTAGGCGGCCGCGAGAACGGCGTCACGCGCTTCGAGGAACGTCGGGTTGGCCGGCGTCATCTTGAGCGAGGCGACGTAGTACGACTTCATCCGGTCCTGCGCCTGCTGGAACGTGAGGCGGGGGCTGGCGCCCTGCGTGTCGCGGAGAAGCGCCGCGTAGCACTCCCACAGCATCGCCGTCCAGACTTCGCCCGAGGCGTGGACTTCGGAGTTGTTGGTGCCCGACTGACCGAAGGAGATGGGGATGCCCGCCGGCAGCGCGACGCCGTTGGCGATCATGCCGTAGGTCAGCGGGTTCTTGGTCAGGTCGGTCGAGTACGGATAGCGGCGGATGCCAAAGTACGCACCGTTGCCGTTCGGCGACCAGGTGCTGCCGGTGCCGCCGGTCGCGTACGTGGCAAGCGTGTAGACGCCCGCCCAGTTCGGGTTGCTCGCGATGTTGATGTCTTCCGCGCGCACCGTGAGGAGCATCGCGTTGAAGTCGCCCCAGCCTTCGCCGAGGGAGCCCGCCATGTTGCTGGCGAGACCGTTCGAGTTGGAGATGAGACGGTTGGAGATGTAGTGACCCCACTCGTGGAAGACGATCTGGTTGTCGATCGTGCCGTCACGGGTGATCGCCGCTTCGCGAAGCATGCGAAGGCTGACGGTCACGTTGTTGGTCAGCTCGTTCTTGATGAGCAGGCCGGTGTTCCAGCTGATCGAGGCCCACGCAATGTTGTTGTTGGTGATCGACGCGCGGTTGGCGGTGTAGTTCGCAACCTGATTCGGGTTGGACGACTGCCACACGAGGATGTAGCCGGTGGCGCCCGCCGCGGCCGCGTTGTCCATGTCCGGGCCGAAGCACGAGCCGGTGCCGTAGTCGACCATGACGATCTTGCCCGACATCTGGGCGGCATTGGAGAAGGTGCAGAGGCCCGCGTTGAAGACACCGCGGACCACGTTGGCGGTGCGGTCGAACGCCTGCGGCCCTGACAGAGACGTGCCGGTGTTGTACTGGCCAGCGATGTTCGCCGGCGACATCACCTGCGCGAACTTCTTGCCGTTCGCGGTGAAGACGTACATCTGCATGCGCGGACGGCTGCCGTCCGACGGCGTCGACATGTTCGCGTTGTCGGTACCGCCGACGTCCTGCGCTTCCGCCTTGATGGAGTCGTTGCCGAGACCACCGCGGCCGAAGTTGTTCGTCTGCGCGTTGCCGGCGGCTTCGTCGAAGCCGTGGTCGTAGAACCAGTCGTGGAGGAAGTTGACGTCGTAGAAGAGCTGCTGGATGGCGGCCTGGCGCTGCGCGGCCGAGGCGTTCGCCGCAAGGCTCGTGTTGAACGTGTTCTGGAAGGCGTTCGCCGAGGTGGTCGAGGCGCGGAAGTCGCCGCAGGTCGCCGAGCCGACGGCCGGGCTGGCGCAGACGGGCGCGCCGCCGTACGCAGCGGTCGCCGCGGGGCCGAAGCCGTCCGGCGAGGTGAGGTCGACGTAAGCATCAGCGTTGTTGCCGGTGGTCACCGTCGCACCAGGCGCAAGCCACGGATCGTTCTTGCTGAACGGGAAGCTCGAGAGCGTCACGTCGTTCGGCGCGAGGAACGCATCCTGAAGGCCGTCCGGAACCGGGTTGAGCTTCGGGTGAATGTCGTTGCCTTCCGGCGTGTCGTAGGGGATGCCCGTGACTGGGTCGGCCCAGACGCGGAACGTGTACTGCGGAAGGCCCGGATCGCCGAGGGACGGCGTGGAAGGCGTGGTGGCGCTTTCGTGGGCGGTCAGGTTGTTGCGGAACAGGATCTCGCCGTCGATCGCGGAGACGACGTACGAGTAGTAGCTCACCGTCGACGCGCCGACGGGAACGAGGCCGTTCGCGAACTCGGCGTCGCGGACGGCGACTTCCACGTAGTAGCCAGGCTCGATGCCGTCGGCGGTGTGGAAGTAGACCTTCTTCGCGCGCACCGGCTCGTCGAGGACGATGCTGGTGCCGTTGGCGACGGTGTAGTAGTCGTAGCCGTCGCGGGTCGTGCTGGCGACGAGCTGCGCGGCAGTGACCGAGCTTCCGGTCACGTCGCCGAGCGCGGTGGCAGCCGCGTCGGTCGTGGCAGTGCGGAAGTTCAGCGCGCCACCAGCGTGGGCGTTGCCCTTGGTGTTCTTGCTGCTGATGTAGCCGGTCACCGCGACGAGGTCGAGATTGCGGTTCATCACCACGTTCATCTCTTCGCGGAAGATCTCGATCCCGTTGATGCTCTGCTGCATCTTCGTGACGATCGGACCATTGCCGGTGTCATGCGTGAAGCGCACGGTGGCGTTGTCGATGTCGGCCTGATTGAGGTCGTAGTTGCTGGCGAGATTCGCCGCATGCGCCTTCGCGGCGGCTGCCGCTTCAGCCTTGTTCGGCTTGACGCTGCGCTTGAAGTTCGCCGGCAGCTTGCTCAGCCCCTGCGAGCCCCAAACGAAGGTGGGAACGCCGAGGCGCGGCTCACCGTGCACTCCGCGGGCTCCCTTGTTCCTGAGGCCTTTGGCTTTGTTTTCCAGCGCATTTGCGTTGGCCGGCGAAGCCGCTTTCTCGCCGAATTTGTCAATGTTGGGTAACTGGCGCCCGAAGGCGGACACAGCCAGTACACAAGCAATGACGGACGACACAATCCGTGCTCGCATAGTTCTCCCCTGCGTTGTAAAAAAATTGGACCTGGACGATTGGACCGCGTGATTGTAAGGCTGTTGTGCGGGTGACGTAACTACTACCTGTTAACAATTATTGCGAGAAAGTTCACTTTTTCCTGATCGAGGGACAAGCGGTTTTCCCCGGCAGCGTCCTCGCCGCTTGACGGATCGCCCGCGCCATGTGACGGTGCGCCGGTGAAGATCGAAATGGACTGCGTCGTGACCGCTTCGAAGGATCAGCTCGCGTCGAGCGTCGGCGGCGAAACGGTCATTCTCGGCCTCACCACCGGCCGCTACTACGGCGTCGATGCCGTCGGCGCGCGCATCTGGCAGCTGCTGCAGTCGCCGATGCGCGTCGATGCGATTCGCGACACGATCGTCGCCGAGTACGACGTCGAGAAAGAGCGTTGTGAGACCGATCTGCTGCGCCTTCTCGAAGACATGCGCAGGTCGGGTCTCGTCGAGGTGCAGCCGGGCTCGTGAGCGGCATCGCCGGAATCGTGCGGCTGGATGGCGCGCCCGCGAGCGGCGTCGAACGCCTCGCCGCTGCAATCGCACATCGCGGCACCGACGCCTCCGGCAGCTGGAGCGAAGGACCGGTCGCGCTCGCTCACGCGATGCTGCATACGACCGCCGAATCGCGCGCAGAGCCGCAGCCCTGGATCCATGATGCGATCGCGATCGTCGCCGACGTTCGTCTCGATAACCGCGAGGAGTTGCTCGCCACCCTCGGCATGGCGTCGAACGCTGGTGACGCGGCGTTGATCGTGGCGGCGTATCGGCGCTGGGGAGGCGATTGCGCGAAGCACCTCGACGGCGATTTCGCCTTTGCGCTGTGGGATGCGCGCGAGCGAACGCTGTTCTGCGCGCGCGACGCGGTGGGCGTGAAGCCGTTCGTCTACGCGCTCGTGCCGGGCAAGTTGTTCGCGTTCGGCTCGCAGGCCCGCGCGGTGCTCGCCGCGCCGGAAGTGCGTCGCGTCCCCGATGAGAAGCGGATCGCGGACTTTCTCACGTTTCACTTCGACGACTTCGAGCGGACGTTTTACGAGGGAGTGAAGCGTCTGCCGCCGGCATCGACGCTCACGCTCACAGGCGGCCGTCTCACTATCGGGCGCTACTGGTCGCCGAATGAAAACGCGCCGATGCGGCGCGGCTCCGATGCCGAGCTCGCCGAAGGATTCTTCGAACATTTCGCGCGGGCGATGCGCGTGCGGATGCGGGTGACGGACACGCGCGAGCTCGGCTCGTTTCTCAGTGGCGGGCTCGACTCGACGATGATCTCCTGCTTCGCGCGCGACGAGTTTCGCCGCAAAGCCGCGGGCGATCTGCCGGTGTTCTCCTGGATCTTCTCGGACGCAATGCAGGCCGACGAGCGGCACTATCAGGAGGTGGCGGCTGCGAGCGGCGGGATGCAGCGGCACGTGCTCGACTCCGCCACCGCCGGATACACACCCTGGAGCGGACTCGAGCAGTTTCTGCCGGACGCTCCTCCGTTCGCGCCGAATTGCTACATCAACTATGGCGCCGGGGAGCGCGCGCATGCGATGGGACTACGCACGATGCTCGACGGCCTCGGCGGCGACAGTACGGTGTGGCGCGGCAACGCGCTCTTCGTCGAGCTGCTGCTGCACGGTCGCTTCGTGAAGCTCGCGCGTGAACTGCGGGGCATGAGCCGCCGCCACGCGATTTCCGTTCCGCGGCTCATCTTCTGGAACGTGCTCCGTCCGCTCGCGCCGCGGCTCACGGATGTCGTGCTGCGCGTCGCGAACGGGCCTCAACCGCCGCAGCTCACGTCGACGCTGCTCCGTGCGAACGTGCTCGCGCTCAGCGGTGCGTCGACGCGCGCGAGGCCCAAGTACCGCAGCGTGCGCGCGGAGCACTTTGCGCAGATGCACGAGCCGATGATGGCCGAGGGGCTCGAGCTGTTCGATCGCATCATGAGCGCGGCGGGGGTGGAGGGGCGCTATCCGTTTTTCGATCGGCGCCTCATTGAATACTGCCTCTCGCTGCCTGCCGATCAGAAACTGTCTGGCGGCTACTCGCGCATCGTGGCGCGGCGCGCGATGCAAGGCATCGTGCCGGACGAGGTGCTCTGGCGCGCCGGCAAAGGGAAGCCGGGCCTGCACATCATCAAAGCGCTCGCCGATACACGCGAGCGGCTCGAGGACCTTTTCATCCGCGATCCGGCCGTCCTCGCGCCGTACGTCGACCTCCGCGCATTGCGCACCGCGTACGAGCGCGCGATGAACGAGAAAGCATCTTTCCCCGACATGATGATGCTGTGGTCCATCGCTGCTCTCGCGGAGTGGTTACGCTCATCTTCGACGTGAACGATGGAAACTGTTGCGCGCAGCGACGCGCGTGAATATAGTTCGCACAACTTCGCGACAGGAGAGCCCGCCATGGAAACGACGCAGAACGAGACGCCGCAGTCGACCGCCGAACGGAAGCCGTACGTCACGCCCACTCTCACCGACTTCGGCTCATGCGCGGAGATCACGCAGGGCACCTTCCTCGGCAGCGGCCCCGACAACGGCGCATACTCCTGACCGCCTACTCCTCTCGTCTCCCGATCACCAGCCGCGCAACTCGCGCGGCTATTTTTTTGCGCGGGCGCTGAACAGACTCGCGCCGCGCGCCGACGGCACCGGCGTCACCTCCGCCAGCTCGAACCCTTCTGCCTCCAGCAGCGCGCGATACTCCTCTCGCGTCCGCTCTTTGCCTCCGGTGAGCAGCAGCATCTGCATGTCGACGAGGAAAGGATCGTACGAGCCCGCTTCATGGACCGCGCTCGCCGCCCGCTGCGGCAGTTCGATTTCCACGATGAGGAGCCGCGCATCGGCACCGCCTGCCTCACGACATGCGCGCAGAATCGCCCGCGCCTCTGTGTCTTTCCAGTCGTGCAGAATCCACGACAAGAGATAGACATCGCCCGCCGGAACGCCGCGAAAAAAATCGCCGGCGACGAGCTCAATCCGCGAAACATCGATCGAGCTCCGCACCGCATCGATCATCGCCGGCGTGTCGAAGAGAACGCCATGCAGGTGCGGATGTTTGTCGAGCGCGGCCTTGAGCAGCACGCCATGACCGCCGCCGACGTCGACCAGCATCCGCGCATCGCGCAGCACGCCGCTCGATGCGACCGCCTCCCCGATTCCTTCCAGGCTGCTGGTCATGCGTGCGGCGAACTGCGCCGCGCCTGCAGCATCGCGTTCGAAAAACGGCGCGCCATGCCCGAGCTCGTGCGGCGTCGCGCCCGTGCGCACCGCCTCGAGCAGCGCGCCCACCGTCTGCCACATCCCCTCCCCCGCTCGGATCGCACTCTTGCGCATCGAGCGTGGATGCGCAGTCTGCAGATACTCGCCCGTGCGTGTCAGCGTGAATCGCCCATCCTCGCGCTCGTCAAAGACGCCGCACGTCACGAGAAAGCGCAACACGCGACGCAATGTGTCGTGATGCGCACCCGCGCGCGACGCGAGCTCGTGTGATGTCAGCGCTCCATTCGCGAGCAGATCGGGAACGCCGAGCTTTGCGACGACGTACACCGCCTGCGTTCGCAACGCGCCGCCGATGAGCTCGCGCATCGCCTGTTCGGCCGCAGGATCGAGCTTTCCGAGGAGCGGCGAGTGCATCATCTACAATTCTAGCGGCCCGCATGTCCGCAGCCCCGTCCCTCTACTCCGCGTTCGCGCTCACGATCGCATCCGAAGTTCCGTTGCTCGATCTTCTCCCCGGCAGTGGCGAGCCGGACGTCCACGTTTCGATCGGCGCAACCGCGCCGCCGGAATCGTTCACGAACGCCTGGACCGTCTTCGCGTCGCCCCGCGAGACCACCGGCACCGCTCCCGCCGCTGGCCGCTTCGTGGTGCGCAACGGCCGCGAGATTGTCATCGAGCCCTATCCCGACGCCGACCCGCGCGCCCTTCGTCTCGCCATCGTCGGCCCCCTCCTCGGCGTCATCCTCACGCAACGCGGCGCCTTCGTGCTGCACGCGAGCACGGTCTCGATCGATGGCCACGCGGTCGCGCTCGCCGGTCCGTCGGGCCGCGGCAAGTCGACCCTCGCCGCGACGCTCGCGCGCGCCGGTCATCCCCTCATCGCAGACGACATCACCGTGATCGCGTTTCCGAACGGCAAGCCCACCGTGCAGCCGGGCTTCCCGCGGGTGAAGCTGTGGCCCGACTCCGCGGCCGCGCTCGCCGAAGACGCGGATGCACTTCCGCTTCTCCATCCAAACCTCACGAAGCGCTCCATGCAGCTCGACCGTTTCGCGATGGAGCCAGTGCCGCTCGCGCGCTGCTATCTATTAGAGGATGGCGAAACGGACGCGATCGACACGCCGTCCTCCGCGAGCGAGACCATGCTCGCGCTCGTTCGCTACACGTATCAGGCGAGCTGGATGCACGAGAACGGCGCGGCGGGGACGAACCTCCTGCACTGCGGCTCGCTCGCGCGGAGCGGCGTGGTGCGCCGGCTGCGGCGACGCCGCACGTTCGATGCGTTAGCGGCGGTGGTCGGTCTCATCGAGGCCGACGTCGCGCGCTGAACGCTCTTCGAGCATCGCGAACAATCGCTCGCGTTTGTGAAACAGCGACACCTCGCGAGCGATGTTGCGGGGATGGAGCGAGCCCTTGCGGAGCCCGGCGAAGAATCGCTGCACGCGCTGCCATTGTCGCGCGATGCGCTGGCGCAGACCGCTCACGCCAGCCGGCGCATACAGCGGTTTCCAGGAGGCGTGCGCATCCGCATGCACCGGCGCGCGATTCGTCCGCGCGAGCAGAAACACGAGCGCGGCCGGCACGGGCGCGTGAGAGGTAGCCCAGAGCTGATCCGCCGCCATCGACAATGCATCGCGCGAGGGCATGCGTTCGCGAAAGACCTCCGGCAACGGAGCATCGAGAAGGATGTGCGCGAGCCAGACGGTCAGCGCGATCCATCCATCGATGCCGCGCCGCTTCCACTCCGCCAACTCTCGCTCCCACTCGAACGCGGCGGTCTCGAAGCGGAGCAGCAGCGCCACGTCGAGCAGCGAACGCAACTCCCCTTCGAATCGATGATGCCGCGAGACATGCGTGACCACGTGCGCGAAAAACTCTGCCGCGCCCAACACCGGCACGGCCAGCCCTCCGCCGATCGCAACGTCGCGTCTGCTCGCCCACGCCTTCGCCAGACCTTCCGGATCATCGGGCGCGGAGTCGAGCAGCGAATGCAGTTCGAGCACGGCCGAGCCGCCATCGCGATGCACGAGCGGCGGCGCGTCGCCCGCCTCCATCTGCTGTCCGGCGAAGCGCTCGGGCACGGAGTAGCCGATGTCGCCGAGGACGTGCATCGCCCGCACGAGCTCCTCGCCGGGCACGAGGACGTCGAGATCGATCATCGTCCGCGCAGCCGCGTCGGGATAGACCGTGGCCGCGAGCACCGGCCCCTTGAGCACGAGATACGGAATGCCGGCCGCGTCGAGGGTCGTGCCGATCCGCTTGAGGTCTGCAATGCGACGCAACTGCATCAGCCGGTTGCGCTGATACGCGCTCGCGAGCTTCTCCCGCGCCGCGCGCGGCAACTGTTCGAGCGCACCCGATTGCGCGAAACGCGAATGAAGAAAGGGATGCAGTTTCTCCTGCGCGAGCTCGAGCAGCGCATCGGCGTCGATGCCCTCTTCGATCGTGACCGCGCGCAGCGACAGCGCGTCGATGAGCAGCATCCGCTCGCGGCGCCGCTCCGCCGGGATGAGCTCTTCGCGCTTCAATGCTCGTCGCCCGCCGGCGGCGCATTGCGCGCCAGTTCGGCCCACGTGGCGTCGTCGAGATCAAAATCGGGAAGCCTCTCGTCCCACCGTGCAATCGCACAGAACCGCCCGTTTGCCGAGCAAACGGGCTCGTTCTCCAGCATCGCATCCGGATCGTACGGCGCGATCGAGCATGCCCAGCCACGGCTCGCCGCGAGCAGCATCCCGACGATCGCGATCGCGTACCGCATCGCCTACAACTTCCGGAGCGCCACTCTGCGATTCTTCGCCCGGCCGTCTTCGGTCGCGTTGTCGCCCACGGGCACCGTGTCCCCGAAGCCGCGCGCGGTCAGGCGCGATTTGTCGACACCGTTCGCGCTCAGCCACGCCACGACCGCCGCCGCGCGCTGTTCCGACAACGTCTGATTCGCAGCCTTGCCGCCGACGTTGTCCGTGTGTCCCTCGATCTGCATCCGCCAGCTCGGATTCTCGCGGAGCAGCTTCACCACTTCCTCGAGACACTCCTTCGACTCCGCCTGAATGGTCGACTTGCCGGTATCGAAGCGAATGCCGTAGATCGAGCAGCTTCCGGTGCGATTGATCTCGTCCGCCCACGCGCCGGCGTTCGCGACCATCTCCTGCGCCATCTCCTTCACCAGCACCGCGGTCTGGCGATAGCCGAACGTGCCGCCGCCGGGATTCTGCGAATGAATTTCCATCCACTGACTTCCCTTGCGCGCCGTCACCACCGGTGTGCCGTCCGCAATCCCGCTGAACACCACGGCGTACCCGGCCTTCCGCAGCGCCGCCTCGGCATTCCGCGCGATCTGCAGCATCGAGATGTTCTCGCCGCAGTCATAGCTGACGATCTCCGTCTGCCCCTCGACGCTCTGCCGGTCATCTTCCTTCCCGACCACCACGTCCGCGCTGTCGAACTCTTTCTTGTCGCACTCCGTGATCACGCAGCTGGTCATCCGGTTGAGCAACTTCGAATCGCTGCAGCCTTCCGCATCCTGCGGCTGTTCCTGCGCCCACGCACCCGCCGCACACAACATGAGCATCGACACAACCAACGTTTTCTTCACGCCCGATCTCCTGGAAATGTGATGCCGCAAAGAGTAACAC
>JALYOB010000607.1 GCA_030857085.1 Acidobacteriota bacterium
GTTGTACCGAGGAACTCCGAGAAACCCGAGGAACTCCGAGGAACTAAATGGTGGGTTGCTCCGGCACCGCGAGCTCGTCCACTACCGCCTGACAGCGATCGCAAAGGCCAAGGTCTTCGAGCACTTCTTCGCGGTAGGTCCAGCAGCGGCCGCACTTTTTGCCGCGTGCGGGGGACCAGGAGATGCCGATGCGGCCGAGGCCTTCGACTTCGACCTGATCGGCAATGGTGTCGTCGGCGGGTTTGATGTCGACGTGCGAGACGATGAAGAGCGTGGCGAGATTGACGTCGAACGTACCGACCTCGCCGTGCAGCGTGATGTCCGCTTCGAGCGACTGGCCGATCTGCTTCGCGGCGCGGGCGCGTTCGAGCACCGAGAGCACGCCGTCCCGCAGACGGAGAAGGCGCGTCCACTTTGCCTGTTCGTCGGCGGAGAGCGGCGCGTCGAGCTTCGGGAACTCGGTGAGATGCACCGACTTTTCCTTTGCGCCCGGCATCGCCTCGTAGATCTCGTCGGCGGTGAAGGTGAGGATCGGCGCCATCACCGCCACGATGCCGCGCAGCACGTGGTACATCGCCGTCTGCGCGCTGCGCCGCTCGCGCGATGCGGGCGCGTCGCAATACATCGTGTCCTTCGAGGCATCGAGATAAATGGCTGACAAGTCGACGGTGCAGAGCTCGAGGATGCGGTGATAGACCGCGTGGAACTCGTACTCCTCGTACGCCTTGCGGCAGCGATCGACGGTGCGGCTCGCGCGATCGAGGATCCAGCGGTCGAGCGGCAGGAGCTGTTCGGTCGCAACGACGTCGGTCGCCGGATCGAAGTCGCTCAGGTTCGCGAGCAGGAAGCGCGCGGTGTTGCGGATCTTGCGATAGCCGTCGCTGGCGCGGGCGAGGATCTGCGGACCGAACGGAATGTCGTCCGTGTAGTCGCTGACCGAAACCCACAGCCGGAGGATGTCGGCGCCGTTCTGTTTGATCACATCCTGCGGCGAGAGCGCGTTGCCGGATGACTTCGACATTTTGTCGCCCGCTTCATTGAGGATGAAGCCGCAGGTGACGACCTCGCGATACGGCGCGCCGCCTTCGATCGCGGCGCCGACGAGGAGCGAGGAGTGGAACCAGCCGCGATGCTGGTCGTGCCCTTCCAGATAAACGTCGCACGGCCAGCCGAGCTCGGGCCGCCGCTTCATCACGGCAATGTGCGAGCAGCCGGAGTCGAACCAGACGTCGAGAATGTCGTTCTCTTTGCGGAACGACGTGCTGCCGCACTTGCACGCTTGGTCGTAGAAATCGCTGACCGGCCGCTCGTACCAGGCGTCCGCACCTTCGGCGCGGAAGTAGTGCGTCACCTTCTCGAACAGCTCCGGCGAGCTGACCGTCTCATTGCACTGTTCGCAATACAGAACGGTGATCGGCACGCCCCACAAACGCTGGCGGGAGATGACCCAGTCGGGACGGTTCTCGATCATGCCGAAGATGCGCTCGCGGCCCCACGACGGCACCCAATTCACCTTGTCGATCTCGGCGAGTGCGCGCTGACGGAGCCCGGTCTCGTCCATCGAGACGAACCACTGTTCGGTGCCGCGGAAGATGATCGGGTTCTTGCAGCGCCAGCAGTGCGGGTACGAGTGGGTGATCGACTCGGCGTACACCAGCGCGCCGCTTTCGCGCAAAAATTCGACGATCTGTGGATTCGCTTTGAAGACGTGCAGGCCCGCCCACATCGGCACGTCCTGCGTGTATTCGCCGCGCCCATTGACAGGCGTGTAGGTTTCGAGCCCGTATCGCCGTCCTGTCGCGAAGTCGTCCGCGCCATGTCCCGGTGCGGTGTGCACGAGACCTGTGCCGGCGTCGAGCGTCACGTAGTCGGCCACGACGAACGCGCCTTCGCGATGGATGAAGGGATGGCGATAGCGGAGGTGTTCGAGCGTCGCGCCTTTGTAGATCTTCCCCGCTTTCCAGTTCGTCCAGCCGAACTTCTGTACGACACTCGCGACGAGCTCTGTAGCGAGGATGTAGTTCACGCCGTCGTGCTCGACGACCGTGTATTCAAAGTCGGGTTTGACGGCGATGGCGAGGTTGGCGGGCAGCGTCCACGGCGTGGTGGTCCAGATGATCGCGTAGGTCGCAATCTCGATCGGCAGATCGAGCTCTCTCACCGAATCATCGGTGAGGCGGAACCGCACATACACCGACGGCGAGGTGTGCTCGCGATACTCGACCTCCGCTTCGGCAAGCGCGGACTGGTCGTACGTGCACCAGTGCACCGGCTTGAGCCCCTTGTAGACCGCGCCGGTCTGGAAGAAGCGGCCTAACGCATCGGCGATGTCGGCCTCGTAGTCGAACGACATCGTGGTGTAGGGATGGTCCCAGTCACCGAAGACGCCGAGGCGGACGAAGTCTTCGCGCTGGATATCGATGTACTTTGCGGCGAACTGGCGGCACGTGCGGCGGATCTCGGCCGCCGACATTTCGGCGCGCTTCGAGCCGAGCTCTTTGCCGACGGCATGTTCGATCGGAAGGCCGTGGCAATCCCATCCCGGGATGTACGGCGAGTCGAAGCCGAGCATCGTGCGCGATTTCACGACGATGTCCTTGAGCGTCTTGTTGAGCGCGTGGCCGATGTGAATTCTGCCGTTCGCGTACGGCGGCCCGTCGTGGAGGACGAATTTCGGGCGGCCGGCGGACTTGTCGCGGATGAGTTGATAGAGGTTCATCCCGCGCCAGTGTTCGAGCCGCTTCGGCTCGTTCTGCGGCAGGTTCGCCTTCATCGCGAACGTCGTTTGCGGCAGATTGAGGGTTTTCTTGTAGTCGCTGCTTTCGGCCATGGGAGGGGCAACCTAGCAGCGCGCGCCGCGCATTTCAACCGCGCTACCATTCGTGGGGGAGGCAGATCCTCGCATGCGCGCTGCTCTCGCTCTCGTTTTCGCGACGTGGTGATGGATGTGAGGGGAGCCGCAGATAAATCCCGCGTAAACTGCGCGCATGGTCCGCTCCCTCGTTCTCGTTCTTGCCACAGCGCTGTCCATCGTCACGTTCGCCGAAGACCGGCCGTACCTCGTCCGCGATCTGCCTGGTCTCACGG
>JALYOB010000167.1 GCA_030857085.1 Acidobacteriota bacterium
CCCGTGCGCCCTGCAGGCGCACGGCTCCCAACGCCCACGCGAAAGCGTGCGCCCAACGACGCGCGGCACAGCCGCGCGTCGTTGGTAGGAAAACTGCACTTTTGCCCCTTCCATGGGAGGCAAGCCCAAGGTTCTGCTCGTCGAGGACAACGCGGATGTACGGCGGTTGTATGCGATCGGACTGAACCAGCGCGGGTTCGAAGTGAAGCTCGCAGCGAACGGGGCGGAGGCGGTCGACCGCGTGCTCACCGAACGGCCCGATTACATCCTTCTCGACTGGATGATGCCGCTCATGGACGGCCGCGAGGTCGTCGAGCGGATCGACTCGCAGGACGGCACCTCGGACATCGAGATCATCGTCATCTCCGGCCAGCCTGCGCCGACCACACTGCCGGGCCGCGTCCGCTCGTGGCTCACCAAACCGCTGACCGTCGACGAGCTCGTCTCCGAGATCGGCCGCAGCCGTGTTGCCGCAGCGAAATAAGCTGCGCGGGCAAGTAGGCTAGAATCCCGCCGAATGGCCAAAATCTTCTTCGTCGGCCTCGACGGCGCGGAGAAAAGCTACCGGCTGCAGACGCATCGTCCGTTCACGCTCGGTCGTGATCCGGGCAACGACATCATCCTTCGCGATCCGAAGGTGTCGCGGCATCACGCCGAGATCGTCTTCGAGCGCGGCTTTTTTGTTCTGCACGATCTCGCGAGCGCGAACGGCACTTACGTCAACGGCAAGAGAATCCGCGTGGCCCCGCTCACGCACGGGGCGCGGCTGCGCATGGGAAACACGTACGGCAGGTTCTCCGAGGAGCTGCCGACGGAGGCGGAACCGACGCCGATTGCGGCCGAAGAGCCGTTTGATCAGCCGGTGCCTCCGACCGAGGACCTGAGCTCGATCGACATGATGCCGACCTCGCAGCTCGACCGGGTGAACCTGCAGACCGTTCCCCATCCGCGGCTCGACGCAGCGGACCTAAAAAAAAAAGCGGAGTAGCGACGCCGCCGCCTGAGATAGTCGCGGCGGAGGAGCACGAGCCGCCGACCGAGCCTCTGTCGTCGCTGCTCGTTGCGCCCGCGGCCGCGCCTGCGCCTGCACTCGCTCCCGCGCCGCCACCGACTCCCGCTCCGCTCGCGCAGCCGGCGAGTCCGTTCGCACACACCACGTATCGCTTCACGACCGGCCTGCGCGCGGGTGAGATCGCGCCGATTCGCGGCGAGGCGGGAGAAGTGCTGCTCTCGTATCGCAGCTTCGCCAGTGTGGCGGGAGTGGTTGCAGCGCTCGTCTCCGGCATCGTCGCCGTGGCCGGAATCGCGGCGGTGTTGTTCCTCATCGCGGAAGGCGCGCCGTTGCGCGCGATCGCGGCGCTGGTGCTCACGATCGCGTTCTCGATCGCCATCGCGCTCCTCGTCCCGCGCACGAACGTGACGTTGTATGACGAGCATCATCCCGCGCTCACGATCGCGCAGCGCACGCTGTTTCCTGCGGCGACCTACGTCGTGACGCTGCCGAACGGCACGACCATCGCCGAACTGCGCAAGCGCCTCTTCTCGCGCATCGGCCGCAATCGCTGGACGATCGTCCACGACGGCCGCTACCTCGGCGAGGCCTTCGAAGAGTCATGTCCACGCGCGATCGTGCGCAAATTGCTCGGCAAGTTCGACCGCCGCTTCGAAACGAACGTGCGCCTCGAAGCGGGACGCGTGCATGCGGGAACGATCGTTCGCCGCCCCGACACGCAGGGACGGATGGACGTGCTCGAACTGCATGGCGATGTGCTCGATCGGCGGGTGGCGGTGGCGGTGGCGGTGTTGGTTCTGGGGGCGGAGCCGTGAGACGTGGGGTCAGGTGTAATGGCGTTCAAGTAGCGCCGCTCGCGCCACCCCTCATCCGCCCTTCGGGCACCTTCTCCCCGCGTTGCGGGGAGAAGGGTTACCTGCGGCCGATCTCCGTAAACTTGCCAATGTTGCCCCTCGCCCCGCTGGCGGGGAGAGGGTGGCGCGAAGCGCCGGGTGAGGGGTCGCACGGGACGCCCGTCACTTCGCCCAACGCCCGCGCCGCAGGCGCGCGCTACCTTGTCGCCGCCGTCATCGGCGTAATGTCCACCCCCGTGTAATACAGCTTCAGAATGCGGTCATACGTCCAGCCGCGGAACGCGGCGCCATACGCGCCGACCTGACACATCCCCACGCCATGTCCCCAGCCCTTGCCGTAGAACGTGTAGCGATCCATGCCGTCGGGGTCCTTCGTTTTGTCGAAGACGAACAGGTTGTCCGGCACGTTGAGCGACCAGCGGACGGGGAGACCTTTCAAACGGAACGTGCGGCCTCCCTCGGCGACGAACTCCATCTCCGCGATCCGCTGTGAGGCGTCGATGGTGATGGGACGGAGGTCGACGAGCTGCTGGATCGGCTGACGGCGATTGATCGTCGGCACCAGTTCATCGGCGCGATAGCTGCGCGTCCAGTTCGAAAAGTTCGACGTGCGATCGAACGCCGCGCCGTCAAAGTTCGCGAGGACGATCGCCGCGACCGGCACCTTCTTCGGCGAAAGGACGAGGGTCATCCGATCGCCGATCAGCACCGGCACGTTCGCGTACTCCTGCAGCCGGTCGCCGAGGCGGCGGAAGATCGGAATGCCGGCGGGAAGGGTGTGCGAGCTCACCTCCCCTTTCTGCTTGAGGGTGATCTTCCGGCCGTCGATCCGCTGGATTTTCCCTTCGGCGTTCGTCAGCAGCGTGTGCTCGCGCACCCAGTTGAGAAGCAGTGCATACAGCTCCTCGCGCGGCATCGGCTGCGTCACGGCCGCGCGGTCGACGTATTGCGTCGGGTTGATGCCGTACTTCGTGAGGAACGCCGCCGCGAGATAGGCCGGCGCGTCGGTGTTGCCGCTCTCGGGAAAGAAGTACTTGCGATCTTCCGGCAGGGTGAGCGCGCGTCCGGCGGTGCCGAGGTTGAGGACGGTGGCGAGGTACTCGAGGACATCGCCGCGGCGCGAGGAGGCAGGCAGCGGCTGCTGGCTTTCCGTCCATCCGGCCTGCCGCATCGCCGCAGTGGTGGCCTGCGACACTTCGCGCGCGCTCCAGGCGCTCGAGGTCATCGGCACGCCCGCCAGCGCGGCAAAGAGATTCGCATCGAGCTGCTGTTCGTTGAGAAGCCCGCTGTCGGCGCGGCCGGCGATGGTGCCCAGATCGAGCTCAACGCAACGCACCCGCTTGAGGTGCGGATCGTTGCGGCCGGGGAACATCGTCCCCACGTCGCTCGTCTCGCCGCCGCAGGTGGAGGTGTAGAGCGTGTCCACCGCCTTGCCGCCCATGGTCAGAACGAGCCCGGTCGTTTCGCGCACCGCACGCGTGGTCAGTTCGTGTTCGACGGAGAATCCTTTGTACGCCTGACAGGCGGGGCCGGGGCAGATGTCGTAGCCCTCCGCCTCGAACTGGCGCATGTTGCGGAAGGCGTACGTGCGCGCGGCGACCGCCTGCGCTTTCAACGCCTCCACTTCGTCGTAGATGGTCGGCCCCATCTCCGACGGGACGACGCCGTACAGGTACTCCTCGAAATTGAGCTCGTTGATGACGTTGATGAGCCCTCGCGCGTTGATGAAGAGGCGAGCCGACGAGCGGTACGGCTGCTTGTCGATGGTGATGGTGTCGGCAGTCGCGGGCAGGACCACGAGCGAGGCTCCGGTCATGGTGTAGCGATCTCCTTCGTCATCCACCACTTCGATCCGTTTCTCGAACTTCTCCTCGGATGGCCTGCGCACGACGAGGAGATCCTTCCCGTAACCGCGCTCGGTGAGATTCGCGCGCGTGGGCGTCGCTTCTTCCGACGCCGCAAAGTCGCCGGCGAGCACGCGGTACTGCCCGTTCGCCACATCGAACACGAGGTCGGCGCGCAGACCGGTCTCGGTCCGAATGCGCTCGGCGAGCGCGGTGGCGCTCGACTGATCAGAAATCGCGCTCACCTGCACCGCGTAGCGCACCGCCGCATTCGCAAGCGGCGCCGTTGCCGTGAAGCCGCGGCGCAGCAGTGACGCTCCGGCATCGGAGACGAGGTAATAGCCGTCCGCGGTACGAGGAAACGTTACCGTCGACTGATCGCTGAGGAGCCCCACGCGGATGCGCGGCTCAGCGATCGTGCGCGGCAACGACGCCACCGGCGTCATCGCATGTTCGGAACGTGCGGCCGGAGGCTGCGCGGCCGGAGTGGAGCCGGCCGTGGCGGGGTTCGTCGCGGGCGGCTGCGAGGGTGCGGTCGCGCAGGCGGAGAGAACGAGAGAGAGAAGAACGAGAGAAGCAAAACGGCGCATGGTCGTTCGCATGAGCAAAAAAAAAGCCCCCGCGGCGACGAACCGCGGGGGCTGGTGCAACTGCGTGGGAGAAATTACGGCTGCATGAGGCGGATCACGACGCGGCGGTTGCGCAGACGGCCTTCTGCCGTCGTGTTGTCGCCGACCGGATCCTGCGTGCCGCGGCCTTCCACCGTGATGCGCGCCGGGTCGATGCCGTGGCGGCTCACGAGGTAGTCGCGGACTGCTTCTGCTCTGCGGCGATCGAGGTCGCGGTTTGCACCGGTGTTCTCACGATCGTCGGTGTAGCCGATGACGAGGGCCGTGGAGCTCGGCTGCTGCTTCATGCGCAGGCCAACTTCGTCGAGGATTGCCTTGGCGATGTTGGTGAGGCGCGCAGAGCCGGCCTCGAAGTGGATCTCGTCGGTACGGATTTCCTGCGGCGGAACCGGCGTCGCAACCGGCGGCGGCGGCGGCGGAACCGGAGCGGGGGTCACCGGCGCGGGCGGCGGCGGAACCGGAACCGGAGCCGGAGCAGCCGGAGCGGGAGCCGGAGCCGCGAACGCGAGCGGCGCGAAGGTCAGGCCGACCAGGCCCGAAAGACCGCAGTCATCGAGTTCGGTGAAGCGGCACTCGTCGTTGTTGTCGAGGAACTTGGCGACGTTCCAGCGGGCACCAGCATTGAGCGCCCAGCCGCTGGTTCCGAACCAGTGGCGGATGCCGCTGACGAGGAAGACCGGCGCGTCCGGCGCGCGATCGCCGCCCGTGTACCAGACGGTGTTCAGCTCGTTGATCCAGTTCGTCGTGCCGAAGCGCGAGAGCGGGATGTTGAGGCCCGCGTCGAGGCGGAACTCGTTCGGGATCGAGACGTCGCCGACCGTGGTCGGAGCGCCGTCGTCGTCGCGGTCGCCGCGCATCACGTACTGCGCGGAAAGGCTGCCCATGCCGCGCGTGAGGTGCGCGCCGAGGCCGAAGTCCGTCCCGCCGGTCGCAATGCCGGCATCGTCATCGCCCATCGGCAGATCGGCGAACGCGGAAACCGCGAAGCGGGTCGGCGAGTCCATCGAGCCGAGGCCGAGCTTCGTGGCGATGCGCGGGGCGCCCATGCCGCTCTCGGTGAACTCACCGCGATGCAGATAGCCGTTGATGAAGCCGGCGCGGTCTCCGCCGTTGGCGACGATGCGGTCGAACGGCAGCATCGCGCTAACTTCCCAGCGATCGGTCAGGCCGACGCCGATCGACGCGCTGAGGCGGTAGAGGTCATAGCTCATGTCCTCGTATCCGCGAGCGGAGGGAAGAGCGAATTCACGAGCCTCACCCGCAGTGAGATCCCAGTCGTTGAAGTAAACGCCGAACGACCAGGTGCCCTGACGCAACGTATCGGCGGTGACCGTGTTGAACAGACCCGTCTGGCCCGAGTGCGTAGGGGCAAAGAAACGGAGCTGATCCTCACGGGTCACCCCGCCCGTCGCGGCCATGTCCTGGGCATGCAGGAATGTCGGAGCAAGGGTCAAAAAGCACAACAGGGCAAATAGAAACCGGTGTCGGTAACGCAACAAAGTTACACCTCCTAAACTACTTCGCACAGTTCATGTCCGCAGCTACAATGCGTTTCGCGCCGCTACAAAACGTGTGCCAAAGCGAGCTGGGACATACCCTGTAAAGACTTCAGAGTCTTGACTTTACCATAGCTCCCGAGGGTGCGGTATAACTGTGTCCGCTTGAAAAGGACCTGGAACGAATGACCATAAGCCGCTTCATTGCCGCAATTGCGCTCAATCTGACGCTCGCCTTCAATGTCGCGGCACAGACCGCCGCGCCTGCGACGCCCGCTCCGCCGCAGCCGACCACGACCCCCGCTCCCACTGCGCCGGGCGTCCTCTCCGACGCCGCCGCGAGCGCCTATGACCGTCGCGACAACCTCCCTGCGGTCAATATTTACCTCCCCGAGGGACAGGCCAGCGTGCGATTGAGAAAACTCATTCGCAACGTACTGTTCGAGAGCCAGATCGACTACGAGTTCGTCAACGGCGACATCTCCACGTTCCTGCGCTACAAGTACTACGCGCGCAATTACACATACCGCATCGGCGTATTCGACTCGATCGAATTTCCCGACATCGGCTCGGACAGCCAGAAAGAATTCGAGCGCGTGCGCGGCGGACTTCTGCTCATCGGCGTGCCGCGCGATTATTCGAATCGGTACTTTTTTCTTCTGCAGGACGACCGCCTCACGTTCGGCACCGACCGCCCCGACAATCGCAAGAACAACATCTATACGAAAATCGGCTATCAGTACGGCACGCAGTTCGACGAGCGGATGAACGCAATCGTCGGCGAACAGCGCGGGCGCATCACACCGGTGCTCACCGCCTTCCGCGACATCGGACCGCAGCGCACCGGACTCGCCGCCGCCATTACACAATCGGCGCGCGTTGCCACAGGCGATTACGCATACACGAAATTCGAAGCGGAAGGGTTGCGGCGCGTCGACGTCACTTCCACCTCGTTTCTTTTCTCACGTCTGCACGTCGGCGCGTTTCTCTCGCGCGACCGGCTCGATACGCCTCCTGTGCCGCGCGACCGCGACGGCGACGGTGACATTGACGACACGCCCGAATGGGAGTTCTACGACGTTCCTCAATACGAGCTCTTTCGCCTCGGCGGACGCGAGGCATTGCGTTCCATTTCGAGCGGCGACAGCGGCGTCGGCACACATGAAGTGCATCTGACCAATGAATTTTTTGCCCCGATCTTCCGTAATCGCGACTATCGCGTCGGATCGCTGCACTGGAACACGCTCTATGGCGTCGGCTATGTGGGGGCGGGCGTGGTCGGCTTCCGCACCGGCGCATTGTCCGATCCGGTGGTGGACGTCGGTCTGGGAACCGAGTCGGCGATCACGTTCGGCGACTATGACGTCTATCTGAGCATCCTCGTCGCCCATACGGTAGTCGAGCCGGACACGCTCAAGGGCGGAACGAAATTCCGCTTCGCCATTCGCACTGTGCGCTGAGCGAACAACTCACAGTCAAGACACGAAAAAGCCGGGCCTCGCGGCCCGGCTTTTTTTCGTTCGTTCGTATCGTTCGTTCGTCTTCAGGAAGTGTAGGGAGTGTGTAGGTCGTCCGCTCAGAAGCGATTGAGGCTTGCCTCGACGGCGCGGACTCCGTCGATGGATCTCAGAACCTGCATGGCTACGTCTTTCTGCAGTTCGTGTTTGACGGAACCATTGACGCGCACGACGCCGTTGTCGGAGCTCACCTGGAACCTGCAGCCGTCGAGCGACCGGTTGACCGCGAGCTCGACTTCGGCGCGGCGGGCGATCTCGACATCGCGGTCTTCAATGACCTGGATGAGGTTCGCCACGCGCTGATATCCGAGGCTCTGCGCGAGCTGCCCGACCGCCTCGGCCTCGCTCTTGTCGGCCACACGGCCGCGGATGATGACGATGCCCGCAATTTCGTAAACCTGCAGGCGGTCGATCGACGCGCCGGCGGCGACGAAGGCGGGAGTGAGGTTTTTCGGCTCGGGGTTGGCTGCCAGCGCAGCGGGGCTGAGGGTGACGACGAGTGCTGCGATGGCAACGGCTTTGGTGATCGTGCGCATCATGTTATTTGCTATCTCCTGCTCTCGGATATAGCAGCGCGCGTGCCACTTTTGAATCGCGCTTCCCACAACGACTTAGCCGATGCCGTTCGCAATTTTTACTTCCATCCGGACGACCGTCCCTTCGTCCTGCTCGTAAGGTTCGGCCTGCGTGTGATGAATGTAGACACGGTACAACAAAGTCAGAGCGAGCGCGAGCACGGCAATGAATCCAAGCAGAGCGGCGAGTCGGCGCATGGTGTAGCGGACGCAGCAAGGAGCAGGCCGGATGGAAGTGGCGAGTGGCGAGTGGTGAGTAGCGGGGGCGAGTCGCCAGTGGCGCGGTTGCCGGTGGCCAGTGGCCAGTTACCAGTTGCCAGTTGCCGGTTGCCGGTTCCCCGTTGCGGTACCCCGTCCCCCTGTTGCCGGCACTCACGTCGCGGTCACTGGCAACGGGCAACTGGTC
>JALYOB010000168.1 GCA_030857085.1 Acidobacteriota bacterium
GCCAAACCCGATCCGGCCATGAATACGGCGAAACCGGGCATTTACTTCGTCTCGAAGGAAGATGTCACGCAGGCCAACATCGCCATGGTGCATCCCGGCATCGAGCGCAGCAATCCCGATTATCCGGCGCTGGCGGTGCTCAATGAAGTCTTCGGCGGCGGGTTCTCCGGTCGCCTGATGTCGAGACTCCGTTCCGAGCGCGGCCTCACGTATGGCGTCGGCGGCGGCGTCGGCGCGAACTGGGATTATCCCGGTCTGTTCCGTCTGCAGATGGCGACCAAGAGCGGCACCACGCTCGAATCGATCGAAGCGCTGCGCGGCGAAGTCACGCGGATGATCAATGAGCCGGCTACGGCCGACGAGTTGTCGCTGGCGAAAGAGTCGATCCTCAATGCGTTCGTGTTCACCATGGACACGCGCGAAAAAGCATTGCAGCAGCAGGTACTGCTCGAGTTCTATGGCTTCCCGCCCGATTACTTCACCCGTTACCCCTCGCTCATTGAAAAGGTGACGGCGCAGGACATCGCGCGCGTGGCCAAAACGTATCTGCATCCCGATCAACTGGCCGTGCTCGTCGTCGGCAATCAATCGCAGTTCGAAAAGCCGCTCTCGACCCTCGGCACGGTCACGCCGATCGACATCACCATTCCCGAGCCGAATGCCGGCAAGGCCAGTCAGCAGTCCGCGCCGTCGGCGAGCACGCCCGAGGGGATGGCGCTGCTGAAGAAAGTGCAGGACTTCATGGGTGGCGCGGCTGCAATCAGCGGCATCCAGAGCATGCGCACGGTGTCGACGGTTGCATTACAGACGCCGCAGGGTGCAATGAGCGCCGACGCGACGACGATCGTGCAGTATCCGGAGACGATGCGGCAGGAGCTCGCATTGCCGATGGGCACCATGACCACAGTCATCGCTCCGTCCGGAGCGTTCATGATCACGCCGATGGGCACGCAGGACATGCCCGGCTCCCGCCGCGACGCGGCGCTGTCGGACATGAAGTCGGATTTTCTGCAGATCCTGCGCAATGCGTCGAATCCGCGCTACACCTTCACCGCCGGCGGTAAGGAGACGGTGAATGGCGTCGAGACGCAGCTGCTCAACATCTCTGCCGACGGCAGTCCCGTGCGCTGGTATGTCGAGCCGTCGACCGGCCGCCTCGTGCGGTCGGTGCGCCAGACCACGAGCATGGGCTCCCCGGCTGAATCAGTGACCGATTACGCCGACTGGAAAAAGTTCGGCCCCATCCAGATGGCCACGTCGACCGTCATGTCGCGCAACGGCGAAAAAGCCGCGGAAACGAAAGTGACCGCGATCGAAGTGAACCCGGCCATTGACGCGAAGTTGTTCGTAAAACCGTAACAGTTGTGATCCGTTGTCCGTTCTCCGTTGTCCGTGCATCATGCGACGGCCACCCGGAACGGACAACGGACAACGGAGAACCGCGAAAGGGCGGTCTCACTGCCCTTTCGCGTTCTGCACTTCCTTCACCAGACGCATGATGCTCAGCGTCACCTCGTGCAGCGAGTGGATCACGCCGACCTGAAACGCCGTCGGCGGCTCGCCTGCCGCGCACGCGCAGGTGTTGCACGGACCGCCGCGGCCGCCGTCGTGGTTGTCGATCAGATGACCGCACGCGCAGGAATCTTTCACCAATTGCATTGCTTCCCTCCTCGAATCCGGACGTACGATATCGCCATGGCTCGAAACTCGTCACGACGCCTTCTCCCTTTCCTCCTTCTTCTCGCCGCCTGCGTCGCATCGACGCCGGACGTTTCGAACATCCGCCGCACGGGCAGCGGAGCGGCAACAGGCAACCGGCCAGAGGTCGACGCCGCCGAGCACGAGCGCTTCGACGACCCCGATCTCGCCCTCGAATACGAGGCGCTGAAGCGCACCGGCACCGACGACATCCATCGCGCCTACGCCGTCGCGCGGGAGGCGATGCGCCGCATGCCGCGGTACGCGACGAACGGCGATACGCTCCTCGAGCGCCGCGCGTTCAACGCCGCCAGCACCGCCGAACCGCAGCCCTTCCGCAAGTGGCAATTCCTCGGGCCGGGCAACATCGGCGGCCGCACGCGCGCGATCCTCATCGATCCCGCCGATCCGAACGTGATGTACGCGGCAGGCGTCTCCGGCGGCATCTGGAAGAGCCTCAATGCGGGCGGCCTCTGGGCTCCGATCGCAGACGATCTGGCCAATATCGCCGTCAACTCGATGGTCATGCATCCCACCGATCGCCAGACCATTTACGCCGGCACGGGCGAAGGCTACTTCCGCGAAGTCGTGCGCGGCACCGCGCTCCCGTTGCGCGGCAACGGCATCTTCGTCACGCACGACGGCGGCGCAACATGGACGCAGCTCGCGTCCACCGCGAACGAGAACTTCCACTTCGTCAACGACCTCGTCATCAGCACGCACGATTCTTCGCGCATTTACGCCGCGACGCGTACCGGCGTGTGGCTCTCGCGCGACGGCGGCGAAACGTGGACGCGTTCCCTCGCCACCACCGTCAATGGCGGCTGCCTCGACCTCGCCTGGCGCGGCAACACGAGCGGCGACTATCTGTTCGCCTCCTGCGGCACGCTCGATCAAGCGACCGTCTATCGCAATACCAATGCGAGCGGGGGCGCGGAATGGCAATCGGTACTGTCCGATCCGCAGATGGGCCGCACCACGCTCGCCATTGCGCCGTCCAATCCTTCGATCATTTACGCACTGTCGGCCACCAACGTGCCCGGCCGCTATACGCAAGGGCTGCACGCGGTGTGGCGCTCGGATGCGAACGGCGACCCCGGCTCATGGAACGCGCGCGTCGATGCCGCCACGAAAACGGACGTGATTGCGCCGCACCTCCTCACGAATCTCGTCACGGTCGACAATGAGATCTGCAAGGGTGCGCCCGAGGAGCCGACGACGATGGGGTGGTACTGCAATACGATTGCAGTCGATCCTGTCGATCCCGAGCGCGTATGGGTCGGCAGCGTCGATCTCTTCCGCTCCGACGACGGCGGCCGCAACTGGGGCGTCGCCTCCTACTGGTGGGCCGAAGACGAGCCGGACCACGCGTTCGTACACGCAGACCAGCATCTGATTCTCTTTCACCCGCAATACAACGGCACGACCAATCGCACGGTGTATTTCGGCAATGACGGCGGCGTTTTCCGTACGGACAACGCGCTGGCGCCGCTGCCGAAAGGAAAAGCCGCGCTCTGCCTCGACAGCGTGTCGCAGATGAAGTTCGTCTCGCTCGACAACAGTTACGGCGTGACGCAGTTCTATCACGGCGCCGTTTCCCCCGACGGCCGCACGTTCATCGCCGGCGCACAAGACAACGGCACGCTCCTCGGCCGCATCGACGAGGGACAGAAGTGGAAGCGGATTTTCGGCGGCGACGGCGGCTATGTGGCCATCGATCCGAACAATCCATTGTTCCTTTACGTGGCGACGCAGAACGGCAACGTGTTCTATACCGCTAACGGCGAAGTCATCACCAACAGCTTCCGCCCGCCGGCGGACTATTTCCTTTTCATCACCCCCTACACCATCGATCCCAACAAGCTGCGCACGGTATGGCTCGGCGGGACGGCGTTGTGGCGCGTGGTCAATGGATCCACCACCTGGACGCAGATGAGCGCGCCGATGCCCGGCAGCAGCAGGGTTTCGGCGATTGCACTGGCAACATCGGATCGGATGATTGCCGGAACCTCCACCGGTTACATTGTGCGCAGCGACAGCGCGTCGTCCTCCACGAAAGCGACGGTATGGGCGTCGGCGCGTCCGCGCGAGGGCTTCGTCTCCTCGGTCGCATACGACCCGGTCGACAACAACGTCGTCTATGCGACGTACGCCGGCTTCGGCGGGAAGCATGTCTGGAAATCGACCGATGCCGGCGCGACGTGGACCTCCATTGACGGCACGGGCGACGCGGCACTGCCCGACATTCCGGCGCATTCACTGGCGGTCGATCCCACCCGCCGCGAGCGTCTCTATCTCGGCACCGACCTCGGCGTCTTCGTCTCGCTCGACGGCGGCGCGCATTGGGCGATCGAGAACAGCGGCTTTGCCACTGTGGTGACCGAGGCGGTGGTGATCGCTCAGGGCGCCTCGGGGCCCGCGGTGTATGCGTTCACGCATGGCCGCGGCGCATGGCGCGCGGAACTGACGTTAGGCGGACCGAAGAGGCGCGGCGTGAGGCATTAAGTCTTCGCCCGCCTCAGCACTTCCTCAATGAACTGCCCCTTGGCGTCGGTATAAGCGACGCGATCTGTGGCGTGCTGCAGTGCGAGCTCTCTTTTGAGCCGCTCGTACGCGGCACGCCATTGTTCGTTCGTGCGCAATGCATCGCGAAACGCGAGGTGGTTCCGCCACAGATCACTGTCCAGAGGAAGCACGTGCAAGTGATGCGTGCGCGGCTCCCCTTTGACAAAGTAAAAGCGTCCCGCGATGCCGTTCTCGCCGCGATAGTGGTAGCCGATCTCCTCGAGCTTACGCACGCAGCGGAGACCGCTCGCTGCATCGTGGATGGCGGCGGCGATGTCGAGGATCGGCTTCGCTGCGAGACCACAGACGGCCGTACTGCCGATGTGCTCAATGGCCACGACCTCGTCGCCAATGGCCGCGTCGAGCCGCTCCTTTTCGTCGGCGAACAGCGCATGCCACAATTCCGAGTGCGGCAGGAGCGCGACTGCGCCTTTCTGTAAGCCGAGCATGATTTGCGGCGGTATATTACGGCACGCAAAGGAGCCACACATGCGCCGTACGATCCTCCTCCTCGCTTCGCTGCTGACGGCAACCGCGATTCATGCGGACGTCACCGCAATCCGACTCGCGCGCCTGGTCAAGCCGACCGGCGAAGTCATTGAAGACGCGGTTCTGCTCGTGGATGGTGAACGGATCGTCAGGAGCGGACGCGGCGACGGCGCCATTCCGCAGGGCACCAAGGTCATCGATCTGCGGCCGCTCGCAGGCATCCCCGGCCTCATCGACGTGCATACGCACATGACCTTCTACTGGGACCGCTCGCCCGGTACGAAACCGTGGGCGCAACTGGGGACGCTGCATCCCGCGGTCACCGTGTTCCTCGCACAGGAAAATGCGCGGCGCACACTGGAAACGGGTGTGACGACCGTGCGCGACCTCGGCTCATGGGAGTATCTCGACATCGCCATGCGCGACCTCATCAATCGCGGCGCGATGACCGGTCCGCGCATGTTCGTGGCCGGTTATGGTTTGCAGATCACGAGCACCCCTTCGCAATTACGCCCCAATCCGGCGTGGCTCGGCGAAGCGGATGGCGTTCCGGCGGTCATGCGCGTCGCGCGTCAGCAGATCGCGGCTGGCGCGGACTGGATCAAGATGTACGGCTCGACCGGCAGCGATCAGGACGTGACCGGATTCGAGACCTTCTCTTATGACGAAATGAAAGCCGCCGCCGACGTCGCGCATCGTGCGGGCAAACGGATCGCGATTCATTCGTATGGACCTGCCGGTGCCGCCGATGCAGTGCGGGCAGGCGCCGATTCGGTGGAACATGCCACCGACGTCGACGACGCAACATTGCAGGCGATGGTCAAGAACGGCGTGGTGTATGTGCCCACGGTCGATCACAATCGCTATTACGTCGATCATCGCGACGAATTTGGCTACGACGATGACGCGGTCGCACGACTGAAGGATTACATGGTGCGTAATATGGCGACATTACGCCGCGCCATCCGCGCGGGCGTGACGGTCGCCATGGGCTCGGACGCGGTATTCACCGGCTTCGGCGAAAACACGCGCGAACTGGAATGGTTCGTCGAGGCGGGCATGAGTCCCATTCAGGCGCTCGCCGCCGCCACGTCCACCGGAGCCGCACTGCTGGGACATGAAAAAGATCTCGGATGTCTCGACCCCGGCTGCTACGCCGACATCGTGGCCGTAGCCGGCGATCCGGCCAAAGACGTTCACGCAATCACCCGTCAGGTGAAATGGGTCATGAAAGGGGGGAAAGTGGTCGTGGACCGCACTGTGCGCTGAGCGGCCACGTGCGATCGCGCAGATTCACGCTCCTGCTGCGTCCCCGGAGCGGTCATAAGAAAACGTCTCCCCGAGTTTCTCCAGCACGAGCCGCGTGGAAGTGGGAAAACGAAATGCGCTCCGCTCCTCGCGTGAGCCGCCCGGCTGCTCCGTGACGAGCAAGCCCCCTTCGACCCGCCAGGTGAGCAGAATGATCTGCACCGTCGCGGTTTCGAGGCGGTATTGAAGCCGCCCATCCGCCTCGAACGTGACAAAGATCGCCGCCGGAGCAGGATCGGGATCGACCTGCCGCCATTCGCCGAGAAATCGTGGGTCGATCTGCATGCAGCTCTGCACGATACGCGATACATGCCACGATGATGTGCGTTCTCTCCGCCGACAGTTTTGCCCTTCTCCCCGCCATGCGGGGAGAAGGTGCCCGAAGGGCGGATGAGGGGCCGCGGCCCAACGCAACAGCCGTTCCGCACTTATCGAATCGCCGCACGCATGAAGCGAACAATCTCAAGGAACACCGCGACCATCAGCGGTTCGACGACCGCGAAGAATCCGATCGACTGCCTCACCGGCGCTGCATTCCATAACAACGCAAAGATCAGCGGGACCGGCAAGCTCGCCAGCGCAAGGAATTTCCAGTAATACGACGTGTCCCGCCAGCGGCGCGCCGCCTCGACGCGCGGCGGTTCACAATGCCTCCGCAATCCTCCGCGCAATCAACCCATACGCCTCCCCGTTCGGGTGAAACCGGTCCAATGCCAGACGATCTTTGTGCGAGAACAGATCGGACGTTGGGACGAGGGTGAAATTCGGGTCATTGCCGAAGCGCTCGAGCAGCCGCGCGTTCCACCGATTCACGAGGCCGGTGAGCATGCGGCCATTGGGCGTTGCGGAGAACGGATTGTACAAACCGATGAAGAAAATCCGTCCCCGCGGATTCGCTTTACGGATGGTGGTGATCGCCTGCTCAATGCGGCCCAGCACATCTGTCATTGCGGCATCCGGATCGGGCGGCGCGGCGGCGCGCCAGTCGTTGCCGCCCCATAAATCATTGCCGCCGATCGACACAATGATGGCGTTGGATTCGCGCAGCAATTGCTGCACGTTCGGCCGTTCGAGCACCAGCAGCAGGTCGCGCGTGCGGGCGCCGTTCACCGCCACGTTGTAAGTGCGGCGCGCCGCGACGCCGCGGCGTTTGAGCTCGGCGTCGAGACGTCCGCCGATGCCGAAGCCTTCGGCGTCGCCTGCACCGCGCGCGAGCGAGTCGCCGAGGAGGATTGGGGCGATGGTGGTGCGAGGGGCGGCGCTTTGCGCGGTTGCACGCGGAGCGAAATCAACCGGATCGCCGGTTTCACCGCGCAGAAAAGAAGCGAATCCGTACGCGAAAACGGACGCCGCGACGAGCGCGACAGCAAGCGGGAGATACCACAAGAAAAACCGGCGCATCGCTCCGCGACGGTACCATGGCGCGCGCATGAACGGGGCACTCGCGGCATCTCACCTGACGAAGATCATCGGCGACCGCACGATCGTCGACGACGTCTCGTTCGACCTTCGCCCCGGCGAAGTCTTCGGCTTCCTCGGCCCCAATGGCGCGGGAAAAACCACCACCATCCGCATGCTGGTCGGCCTCATCAAACCGACGCGCGGAACGGTGACGGTCTGCGGCTATGACGTTCGCCGCGATTTCGAGCGCGCACTGCGCTGCATCGGCTGCATCGTTGAAAACCCCGATCTCTATCGCTTCATGACCGGCCGCGAAAATCTCGAACATTTCGCGCGCATGCTCGGCGTGTCGCGCAATGAAATCGAACGCGTGGCGTCGCTGGTCAATCTCGCCCACCGGCTCGAGCAGCGCGTCGGAACGTATTCTCTGGGTATGCGCCAGAGGCTCGGGATTGCGCAGGCGATGCTCGGCAATCCACGGGTGCTGATCCTCGATGAACCCGCCAATGGACTCGATCCTGCCGGCATTCGTGAAATTCGCGAGCTCCTCCGCCGCCTCGCTGCCGAACGCGAAATGGCGGTGTTCGTCTCCAGTCACCTCCTCGCGGAAATCGAACTGACCGCCGATCGCGTGGCCATCATTCACAAGGGAAAAATCCTCCGCAGCGGAAACGTGCGCGAATTGATCTCCGGCAATCGCCTGATGGAGTTCCGCGTGGGCGACGTCGCGCGGGCCGAAACGCTGTTCCGCGAAAAGTCGATCCCCGCCACGATTGAGGACGACATGCTGCTCGTGCCGATCGAAGAGACCGACGCGCCCCCGCTCATCGCGGCGCTCGCACAGAGCGGTATTGATG
>JALYOB010000608.1 GCA_030857085.1 Acidobacteriota bacterium
TAGCCATACTGCGCCGCGACGTCGGCCCAGTCGACGGAGGGATTCGGCAGTGATGCGAGCAGGCGGCGGAACCGCATGACTCGCGCGAACGTTTTCGGCGCGACGCCAAGGTGCTGCTGAAACTGCCGCGCGAGATGCTGGCGCGAAATGCCGATCTCGCGCGCGAGCTCGTCGATACGCGCACTGCCGCCGCTCCGGATGATCTCCGCCACTGCAGCGTCGACGCGGCGATCGCGCTCCGGATCGAGACGCCGCAGCAACTCCGCCTCGATTGCCGCCCTGTCGATATTGCCGTCCCACTGCTTCCAGACGTCCCGCAGCGGCACGTGCGCGTCGGTCACTTCCGCGAGCGGAATGCGCAGAAACGCCGCAGCGCGTCCGGGATGAAAGCGCACGCCGAAAAAGCGCGATTGCGCGGACGGCGGCAGTACGAACGGCCGCGTCATTGTGCCGACCACAGTCGCATCGCCGCCATCGAGATCGAACACGAGATCCGCGCAGCCGTCGGGCAGAATGCGCCGCTCGCCCGCAGGCGCGTCACTGCATTGCGTCCAGAAGCATTCGACCCACGGCTGCAAGGCAGCCGTGGGTCGGATTTCGGCGTACGTCACGCCATCAGTTTAGCGAAGAAGGTCAGCTGCCGCCCGAGCGCCGCTTGAGGACATAGCGCACGATCACCGCAACGACCGTCACCTGCGCCGCGACCACCAGCGCCAGGACGATCGCTTCTGCCGGAGAGATTCCCATCGTTCGCTCGCCTCATGCAGAAATCACCCGCGGCACGCGGCCGCGGGTGACCATCAATTCAGCGGGAAAGAATGTCGTGGTTTGCGTTGACGACGAACTTCTGCGGCTTCTTCGGCAGCGAGACCTCGAAGTCGACCGGCTTGCTCTGATTGCCGACGATCATTGCGCCGCCGAGCTTCACGTAGTTCGTTTTGTCAAAGTAGACGTAAATCGGCACGACCATGGCGAACTGGTCGCTCACCTCGGCCTGCGTGATCGTTCCCGTCACTTTGTATTTGCCGCCGCCGACGTCGCTGAAGTTGAGGTTCGACGTGTAGCGCGGAATCTCACTGCCGTACACCCACTGATTGAAAAACCAGTCCAGCTTTCCGTCCTGACGCAGTTTCAGACCGCCGGTGGTGTGCTTCTCCACAACGTGCTGGAAGTCGCGCGTCGACGTGTTCTTGTTCGCATACGCAGACGCGAATTCGCGCATCGTCTCAATGAACGCCTGATCGCCCGCTTTCGCGTCCCACATCGCCATGCGCAGCATGTGCAGCACATACGCGCCTTTCTCATAGACGATCGCGTCATACGCGGACGGATTGCGCCACGTCGACAGGCGATATCCCATCGAAATCGGGCCCGCCTCGGCGTTGCTGATCGTTGCGCCGCGCGGCTTTTCGAGAATCGTGCGGCGCGCCTTCTCCCACAGGTCGTTGTACTTCGACCAGCCGCCCGTCTGCTGCGCGACCAGCTTTGCGGTGAACTCGGCAAAACCTTCGGAAATCCAGGAATCCCGGTACGAGTGCCAGCCCACCTGATGGCCCCACCACTGATGCGCCATTTCGTGCGCGCCAACGCTGTCGACGAAATCCTTCGCGCTGTTCAGGCCCAGCGTATTGCGCGCCGTGCCGTTGATGAACGCGATGTACGGCAGGTACACGAGCCCCGGCCACGATTGACCGAAGAACCACTGCGACTGCTGCGTAATGGCCACGCGCTTATCGGCCAGCGGGCCGAAATACATGTTGCCGGTGCGCGAGGTATTGATGCCGTCCGCGATTGCGGCCTGAGCGAGGCTGGCCGTATTGACCGAAATGCGATCCGGGCCGCCCTCCTGTGAGGCGATGTATTCGAGCGCCTGATTGATGTCGCGGAGAATCGAGGGCTCACCGGGATTCGTGTAGACCTGGATGGTCATGCCGCTGTCTTTGTCCGTCTGCTCGACTTTCTTGAAACGGCCGTAATTGAAGCCGGCCACGCGCAGCGGGTGCGTCGATTTCCACACCGCAATGCGCTCGTCGCCGTCGACGCGATTCTCCACTTCATTGCCCACCGCCACGATCTGGAACTTCTGCGGAGTGCGGAAGTGCAGCTCGTAATTGGCGATGTCGTCGAACGCGTCGGCATTGGGATACCAGTTCGCGCGACGCGAGGCCGAAACGGTGAAATTGCCGTCGCCGGCGTCGGACAGAACGTCCTTGCCGCCATACGTGATCTTGAGCAGGTATTTCTCGCCTGCCTTCAATGCGGACGGGAAAACGACCGCCACATCGGGATCTTCTTTTTCTTTTTCCTGAATGATCGCGACAGGCGTCCAGGTCGCCGGATCGGCGGCAGTTGCAAACGAGGCGTCGCTGATGATGAGGCGCGGCGCGAGATCGACCGGCACAATGCGCAGGTTCGAGTTCGCGGTGAACGTCATTGTGGACGTCGCCTGCACCTGTGCGCCGCGAATGCTGGCGTCAATGAGGTAGTTTTCCGCGTCGATCGGCGATTTGACGGTGACGCCAACGCCCGACTGCAGCTCGCTCTTGTAACGCGACGAATACCAGAAGCCGCCTTTGGAATCGCTGAGGACGAGCATCATCGTCTGCTCGCCCGCGCTGTCGCTCATGGCGCCGCGCGGATCGACCGCCAGAAGGGCCGGCGGATATTTCTTGCCGTCGATCGACGCCATGAACAGCGGCTCGGGATCGCCGTCGACGATTTCCTGCAGCTGGCGGATCTGCATGTTCGTGTGCAGATCTTTCTTCTGCTTCTTCATGTACGAATCCCACAGCTCGCCCGCTTTGGGATCGGCGCTGCCCGCAAGCGGCGCAGCGGCTTTCTCGGCAGCCGCAACGAGCGCGGTGCCGAGGAATGTGGCGTTTTCGAATTGATCGGTGATGGTGGTGAGCTTGTCGTCGCCCGAGTTGAGGGCCAGCGAACGGCGCTCCCCCTCGGACGCAGGCGTCAGCTCGTACGACCCCTGGCCGATGAACACCGCACCGGGAGTTTTCCCATTGACCGCAGTCAACAGGTGCAGCTTGCCATTGAGCGTGAAGTGCAGCACGTCGCGGTCATAGAC
>JALYOB010000609.1 GCA_030857085.1 Acidobacteriota bacterium
GCTCGCAGGCGCGGTGCAGACGTCACGAATGAGCGACCGCGCGCGCAGCTACTTCGCGACGACGTGGACGACCACGACGAACGCCGATGGTCTCTGGACTCTCCCCGGCCGCAGCGACGGCGCCGTGCCCCTCCTCTTCGAAGCGCGCGGTTTCGCGCCGCTGCAGGAGTTCCGTGCGCCGGTCGACGGCACGCCGCCGGTCACGATCCTTCAGAAAGGTGCAGCGTTGCGCGCGACGCTCGACCGCGCCGACGCCGATCAACTCATCCTCCTCGTGCGTGACTCGACCGAAGGCGCTGCGGCGGCTTCGCAAAACTGGGAACGGCCGGTGTGGTCACGATCGGCTGCCAGCACGACGCTGTCGTGGGACTCGCTTCCCGCAGGCAAGTACTCTCTCACCGCGTACTCCACCGATCCCGCGCGCTTTGCGTCACCATCGGCGCTCGGCTCGGTCACGATTGCGGCCGGAGACGCGCGGGAGATTCGTCTCACGCTGCCGCGTTCCCCGAAACGCGATCCCGATGCGCTGTTGCTGTTCGTTCCTCGCCGTTCTTCGACGGAGTTGGACCCGCTGCGTGCGGTCGTCTCCAACTCGAGCGGGGCGACCGAGGTGCAGCACGCGTTCGAGCGCGCGTCCGGCGGCACGCTCATCTACCTGAGGACGAAGGCCTCTCCTGCCGACCTGTTTCTCGCAACCCGCGATCACGTCATCACCGCGGGCAGCGTCGGAAAAGGGACGGCCGAATCGCCGCTGACGACGGTGAGCTCCGGCCGCGCCGACATCTCCGTTCGTTTCGCGGCGAGCGAAGGCGCCCCGCCGATTCCGTCGTGGACGATGGCGCACTTTGGCGGTTGCACGCCGAACAGCAGGATCGTGCTCGCCGCGGCGGTTTCGAAAGAAGGAACCGCCGAACTGGCGTTCCCCACTGCCTGCCATTCCGTCGTCCTGCGCCTGCCGCCCTTCGCCCCCGTGCTCATTCAAACGTCCATGGCTCCTCGGCAGGTGCGTTCGTTCGGCCCGTACGTCCTCGACCTTGCGGCCGCTGCCGACGTGCGCGTCGTGCGCGAGCCGAGCGGCGCGACCGTACCCGGAGCGCTCGTGAGGGCGCTCACCATGCGCGCCAGCGACGAAGTGGTATTCGCGGAAGGCGTTGCCGGTCAGGACGGCAGGCTCGCGCTGACCGGACTGCCTGCGGACCGTGAGCTGATCATCGAAGCGCGCGATCCTGCCACGCAGGATTCGGGCTCGGCGCGCCTGCGGACCGCGGCCGGCAGCACCGTCGCGGTCGACCCGCTCCCGATTCCAGAGCCGGCGTCGCTCGTCGTCGTGCCGCGACTCGCGGCTGAAACTCGCGAACGATTGCCGAACGCACGCATCGACTCTGTCGCACTGGAACTGGTCGAGGAAGGGCTCCGCGCACAGCGCCGCAACGCGCAGTTCGAAAAGACGGGCGAGGCGTCGTTCACCGGCCTTCGTCCGGGGAAATGGCAGCTCGTCGTGATCGTCGAAGGATCCGGCACGATTCAACCGGTGCCCGTAGACGACGTGGAACTTCGTCCCGGCGAGACGCGGCGACTGGACGTCGTCGTGGAGCCACCTGTGTTCAACGGACGCGTCGTGCGAGGCGGCGACGCTGTGCCGGCGCAGGTCGCGTTCGGCGATCCGCCCGGCGCCGACGCGGTGATCCGCTCCACGCGCACGGACCCTCTCGGGCGATTCGTGGTGCTGCTGCCGAAGCGCGGCACGTATCGCGTGAAGGTCACGCCGCTCGCCGAGCCAGAGACGCGCATCGATCTGGGGGAGGTCGACTTCAGCGATCCCGCCCAGCCGGTCACGCTCGAGCTTCCGAGCAGCGCGCTGGCGGTTCGTGTGCGCAAGCGCGGAGAGCCGGCACACGACGTCGAGGTGATCGCCACGCTTCGGCGGACGACGGCGTACGGTACGGGCGAAGAGGTGCGGCGGCGCGCGCAGACGAACGGCAGCGGGGACGCGCGCATCGAGGCGCTGCTGCCTGGCCGCTGGCTCGTTCAGGCGACCGAGCCTTCCACTCGCAGCCGCGCCGAGGCGGCGGTGGAGATTCGCGCCGGCGAGCCGGCGGCGATGGAGCTGGACATCCGAGAGCCGTCCGCTCTCGCGGGAGTTGTGCGGCAGCCGAACGGCTCGACCGCCGGCGGCGCTTCGGTGATCTGTCTGTTTGCGGGACCGAGCGGCCTGCCGCAACTCGCGCGTGCTGCCACTGACGCGGAAGGGCGTTTCACGATGGATCTTCCGACGCCGCCACCGCAGCAGCTCCAGTGCGGTGTCGCCACAGCATCTGGTCAGATTGGCGCTTACCGGATTGCGCCTGGTCCCGATGCAGATCTTCGTCTCCCATCTGAGGCCGGCGCGCTGCTGATCGAAGATTGGGGCGCCGAGTTCAACTGGGACGTTTTCTGGCTCGTCAGCCGCGACGGTCGCGCGTTCAACCTGTCATGGGCGGCCGCGAAAACCGACAGCGGCGGCGCGCAACTGACCGTCGCGCGCATGCCGGCCGGTGCATGGAAGATCGTGCGTGTCGCAACGGCCGAAGACTGGCTGCGCCTCGCGAACGGCGACGGTGGCGCAGGCAACGCCTTGACGGAGTTCAATGTGGAAGCGGGGGAGGTGAAGACGATTCACCTCCGCGGACAAAAAGGAGGATTGTGATGAAACGGTGGCTCTTCCTCTCAGGGACGACTCTGCTGCTCCTGCTGTTCAGTGCTCGCGACGCGTACGCGACGTGCCAGAAGTGCCAGAATCCCGACTCACCTGAGGCAATGTGCTGGACGATCGGACCGTGTGAAAACGGCGCGACGATGGGCGCATGTGTCGTCAAGCAGATGCCGAACGGCAATCTGACGTGTGACTCCGTCGGCTCCTCGCCCGGTCCCGAATGCAACGGCAACGATTCGAGCTGCTCCGACGGCGGCGGCGGTGGCGGCGGCTGGGGCGGCGGCGGTTGGGGTGGCTGGTCAACCTGCTACATTGATTTCGGCGATACGTGCCCGGCGGACTGCAGCAAGTGTGAGTTCTACGACGGCATCCCGCCGGAATACAAC
>JALYOB010000610.1 GCA_030857085.1 Acidobacteriota bacterium
CCTCTCGATGGTGGTGCTGCTGGCCCTCGTCGCGATCGGCCTGCCGCTGCTCTCGGGCGGACGCGGCGGCATCGGCGTGTTCGTCGGTCCAACCGCGGGCTACCTGCTCGGCTGGATACTGGGCGCCTTCGTCGTCGGCCTGGTCGTACACGCCGGCGGTCGCAGGATCACCTGGTTCCGCACCGCGCTCGGCGTCGTCGTCGGCGGCATCATCGGCTACTTCGTCGGCCGGGTGGACCTGATCGGCATGCGGCTGATCGAGATCTTCGAGGCCATCCCGACGCTGTTCCTGCTCATCACGATCGTGGCGTTCTTCGGCCGGAACCTGTACCTGATCATGGCCATCATTGGCCTGACCGGGTGGACCGGGGACGCCCGGTTCGTGCGGGCCGAGTTCCTCCGCCTGCGCAAGCAGGACTTCGTGCAGGCGGCCGTGGCGGCGGGGCTGCCGACGTGGTCGATCATCTTCCGCCACATGCTGCCCAACGGCGTGGCGCCGGTGCTGGTCTCCGCCAGCTTCGGCGTCGCCGCCGCCATCCTCACCGAGTCCGCCCTCTCCTTCCTCGGCCTCGGCGTCCCGCTGCCGACCGCGTCGTGGGGCAGCATCCTCTCGATCGCCCACGAACACATCGAGTACGCCTGGTGGCTCGTGCTGTTTCCCGGCGTCGCCATCTTCACGACCGTGGCCGCGTTCAACATCGTGGGGGAGAGGACGAGAGAGGCGCTGGATCCGAGGAGCGAGTAGGAAGTAGCGAGGAGCGAGTGGCGAGTCGCCAGGGCGTTGTCGCCCGGGCGATACCGCCCTGGCAACTCGCCACTAGTCCGTTGACCTGTTGCCCGCTGCCAGTGACCGCGCAGTTCGCCGTCAGCCGCAAAGGTCGCGGCAACAGGCAACCGGCAACTGGTCAACCACACGAGCAACGCTCGAAAACTATCCTGCGCATGTGGCGCGCAGCGCGCGCGCCACATGCGTCTCCGCTTACTGCGAGCTCAGTGGTCGATCGCGTCGACCACGCCGTTGACGAAGTAAACGTAGTTTTCGCCGTACACCCACTGCTCGTCCACGCCGTCTTTCCGGGTGGTGCGATTGATGCGCTCGGGCACACCCCAGCCCGCGATGACCTGCTCGGGGGTCATGCCGACGAAGATGCTCGACGCGGCGACGGCTTCCATCACTTTGGCAGACCACTTGAGCGTCTTCGGATCTTTCTCGAAGAACATATGATCGAAAAGATTGCGGCCGAGGCTTTCGAGCGGGACGTTGGTGTTCGAGAGATTCACGTCGACAAATCCAGAGTCGCCCGCGGCGGTCTTCACGACGAAACGCACCGGTGCACGATTGCTGAAGCCGGCGACGATGTTCGTCACCGTGACCGGGGTGAGCTTCGCGACCGCAAAGACTCCGAGCTCGTCCTTCTCTGCGTCATACGTCTGCAGCGCGGCCGTTTTGAGCCACAGCGTTTTTCCCATCCACTTTTCGCGCGCGTACTCGATGTCACGCACCGGCGCGATTCCCGGCACAGCGCCGTCCTCGAACGAGGCAAGTGCACGCTTCCCGGTGTGCGGGTCCTTGAACACGATCACGCCGGTGTTCGTGTCGAACTGCTCGATCGTGAACGTCTTTCCTTCCGATGCATCGTCGATGTATTCGGCGGTAGGGGTGCCGTAGTGACGGTTCTTCTTGAGGGAGGGGAGGACAATGAAACGCTCACCGGCCCATTCGGTGGGCATGCGGAGGTCGGTTGCGGCTTTGGCGGTCGGCGCGGCTTTATTCGGACCGACGGAACCCTGCTGCACGAGCGGATTGTCGGCTTGAGCGAAAGCAGCCGGCGTGATGAGAGCGACTGAGCAGAGCGATGCCACGAGAAAACGATTCACGGGTCGAGGTCTCCTTGAGGATTGGACTTGGACGGGAAAGTGGCAGAAGAACGTCGGATGCGCAAGCAGGTTGGGATATCCGGCAAACGCAACGCGTACGCCTGGCTGCGCGCCTATCCCAACCGCAGCGTCAGAGCATCCAACACCGCCTCCGGCACGAGATGCGACACGTCGCCTTTGAGGCGAAAGACTTCCTTCACCAGGCGTGACGAGACGAACGTGTATTCGACTGCGGGGAGCATGAAGATCGTTTCTGCGCCGGCGTGCAGTTCGCGATTCATGAGCGCCATCTGCAGTTCGTATTCGTAGTCGGAGACGGCGCGGATGCCGCGGATCACGACGCTGGCTTCGGTGCGTCGCATGAAGTCGACGAGGAGGCCGGAGAAGGAATGCACTTCGAGGCCGGCGATGCCTTCCGTGCAGCGCGTGATCAGCTCCATCCGTTCCGGCACCGAAAACAAAGGCGACTTGCCTTCGTTTTCGAGCACCGCCACGAGCACGCGATCGAACAGGCGCACCGCACGGCGGATGATGTCGAGATGTCCGTTGGTCAACGGATCGAACGAGCCGGGATAAACGGCGACGCGCATGGCGCGGATGGTAGCAGACCGTGATTTTCCGTTGGTCAATGTCTTGACGATCTCGAAATGCAAACTTATCATTACGACGAATCGTCGTTCGCCAGTGACAACGGGAGGGTGGGATGCGCCAGCGAATTGAGGTGAAACGAACGAACCCGGTGGCTCCGTCCAAAGCGACGAAAGGCCGCCTGCTCTCGACGCTCCTCACGTACATGCCCGGAGCGTGGATCGAGCCGAAGAACAATGAGCTCATCACGCTCTACCGTCTCCGCTATCGCATGGCGATGGAAGAGCAGAAGTTCGACACGGCGATGATCTTCCTCAACAAGATCCTCGAGCTCGACCCGATGAATCTCGAAGCGAAGCTCTGCAAAGGCGAGATCTATCACCGCTGCCTCGGCGACTACCCGAGCGCCATCGAGCAGTACAACAAAGTGATCCGCCTCTCCGCCGGCAACGACGCCAAGGTCGAAGACCGCGCACGCGCCGCGATGTCGGAGATCATGGAAATGCTCTCGTAGGCGCGGCGTTCGCCGCGCCGGCTTTGGGCGCTGGGCGTTAGGCGTTTGGGGTGTTTCGCCTGGACGTGGACGTGCCGTAAGCCGCAACACCCCGAACG
>JALYOB010000169.1 GCA_030857085.1 Acidobacteriota bacterium
GGACGGTGGGGATGTGCAGCACCCGCGAGCCGGCCTCGAACATCTGCGCGTCCGTCATGGGACCGTCGGTCGCGCCGAAGAAAACCGTCTGTGCGCTCAATTGACGAATCCCGCCGCCGGAACCAATCGACTGATAATTGATCTGCACGTTGGGATGCAGTTTGTTGTAGTCGCTGAACCATTTCGAATAGATGGGGTAGGGGAACGTCGCGCCGGCGCCATTGATCTGCACGACCTGTGCGGAAGCGGCGAGAGACACGACGAGCGACAGTGCAATGAGGAGCATTCGTTTCATTGGAGATTCTCCTTAAAAATTGATGAGGAGCTTGACGCCGTAGCGGGTGTCGTCGGCACGGCCGGTGACGCGGAGGCGGTCATAGTCGACCAGCACTGCAGTCGTGACTTTCTGAAGGTTGGGGACCCAGTAGGCCACTCCGGCAATGTCGCGTTTGCGGGTCAATGAGGCGCTGCGATTCGGCTTCAGGTCATCGTGACGCAGCAGGAGTTCCCAGCCGGCCGTGCCGAGCTTCGGCGTGAGCCAGGCAGACCAGCCGCGCGCATCGACGTCTGCACGTGTCGAGGACGTCTGATCGGTCGCCTGCAGAAATTCGACGCCTGCATTTGCGCGCCGATGTTCGAACGTCACCTGGCCGATCATTCGATTGCGCGGCGCGTGACTGACGTACGCATCGCGATCGACGAACGCGGTGAGGCGGAGTCCCTTCCAGATGCCGCCGAGCGGCAGCGGCCGCACCGTCGCCCTCAGTTGCAGCGCCTTCTGATCGTTCGCTTCGGGACGCGAGTAGCCCTCGCCGTTGTAATAGCCGGCGTGCACTTCGCCGTAATTCGAGGGGAACACCCAGCGGCCCGACAGACCGAAGTCGGACGACGTAATGAATCCCTCCCGATCGGCAAAGATCGGTCCCTGAAATCGGTAGCGATAGATGTTCTCGGTGTAATCGATGAAGGGCGTCTGCTGCATGCCCGCGCGGAGCCATGAGCCGGCCGTCGTCCAGTCGTCGAGATTGAACTGCGCATAGGCGTACTTGAGGCGGAACGTCTGGCTGCCGCTGAGCGAGCTGCCGGTGCCGGTTTCCCGCGTGATGTCCGGCGTGATGCGGTAGGCGATGCGGTGATTCAGATTGCCTGTGACGTTGATGTACGCGCGGCCGACATTGAACGACGACGGGTGAATGCTGTTGCCGTCGGCGTCCGTCGCGCGCGGCGAGGCGACGAACGTGTAGTCGCCGAAAATCGTCGCGCCCACCTTGAACGACGGCGTGTCATCGGGCGGCGTGTAACCGGATGCCGGCGTGACCTGCGCGAACGCGCGGCCCGCGAATACAGCGGCAGCAATCAAACAGAGATGACGGTTCATGGGTGCTCGCAACCTCCTGTTGTTGCGGGCACGGTGACTGCGGCGTGAGGAAGCGTTGCGAGGCGTGTGTGAAATCGGCGTGATCGGTCACAAGGTCCACTGCACCAGCCGGTCGTCGCTGAGCGGTGCCGGCGTGACCGGCCGCGCCCACCCGGATTGCGCGATTTCCACTGTGCACGGGCCGAACGTGAACAGCGCTCCCTTGCGCCCGCGCAGTTTGTCCAGTACGCGCTGCAGCAATTTGCCTGTGAAGGGCGTGTAGAGAAAAAAGACCGTGCCGGCCGAGAAATCGGCGTCGCGCGCGTCGGCGTTGAGGAACGTAATGCCGGACAGGTTCAGCTCCGCTGCCAGCGCATGCGCATAATCACAATAGGCGGGCTCGAACTCCACCCCTTTCACTGTGGCGTCGGTGAGCAGGCGCACCAGGATCGCCACTTCGCCGAGTCCGGAACCGATGTCATAGAACATGTCATTGGGGGTGAGGGGAGCGCTCGCGCAGAGCTCGAGCACGAATCGCGACGGCGTGCGTTGATAGAAGACCATCTCCGCCTCGCGCTGCTTCGTCTCCGCCGGCAGACGGCGATGAAGGAGCAGTTCCGTCAGAAAGGAATCGAGAAGGTCGTACCGCGCTCCGGCCGTCTGCGCAGCAGGGACAAACGATCGAATCGTGCGAAGCAGCGCATCACCGCGCAGACCATCGCGAATCTCCTGGCGCAGTCGCGCGAACAGACGCGCATCGATCGCTTCGAGCTGCGCCCGCAGCGGCGACTCGACGCCGTCGCGATCGAGCTGATCGAGCAGCGCCGCGCGTGCGGCGAAGGCCTGTTCCTCGAAGACGTTCACGTGCACTCGCGTAACTTAGCAGTCCTGCCGAACTTCCAATCCCCGTCCTCACTGTTACCTTTCGTAACACTCTCCCACACCCCCTCCCGCCCCCATTCTCCCTCCCTTCCACCTAACCACCACTCCATCAGCAGCTTACGTCCGCACGATCCTCCTGGCATCTCGCTCGCTCATAGCCGCGCCCCATGAACACGCCGGGATTGCGCCGCAGCATCCGCCAGCGCGGCTATTCACTGCCAGAACTGCTCGTCGTCGTGGCCGTCGTCGGGATCTTCTCGATGGTCGCCATTCCGGCGCTCATCAACTACACCCGCATGGCCGCGATGCGCACCGGCCTCCGCGCGGTGACCATGGATCTCCGGGCCGCGCGCACCCGCGCCATCACCACCGGCAATCCCATCACCGTGAACATCTCCGGCCGCACCTACAGCATCGGCGGCCGTCCGCGCCCGCTCGACAAGAACCTCTACTTCGACGAAACCTCGATGACCGGCTTCACCTTCATGCCCAACGGCTCGGTCCGAGACCTCCCGACCAGCGGTTCCCCCGGAATCCACCTCCGCTCCAGATGGACCAATCTCCCGCGCAATCACTACAAGATCGAAGTGACGCTCGCCGGCAGCGTCCGTTCCACGGTGGTCACTCCGTAATGCGAGGAGACGCGATCATGACCCTGCACTCCACCGGGCGCCGCAAGCAACGCGGCTACAGTCTCGTCGAGGTTCTCATCGCCACGGCGATCCTCGGCATCCTCTTATTGTCGATCGTGACGCTGTTCTTCATCGGCCAGCGCAACGTCTACAGCGGCAAACAGCTGACCGCCGCCAATGCCGTCGTGACGCGCGTCCTCGAAGACCTCGCGCTCATGTCTGCGACCGACGTGCTGCTCAATTTCAATCTCACCGACAGTTCGGCCCTGACGAGCAACACCCTCAATGGCGTCACGTACGCCGACAGTCTTCTGCTCGACACGAACGGCACGATCAATTCGACGACCGATCCCTCCGGCTATCTCGGACGCTGGAAGGCGCTCGTGCCCGCCGCCACCTTCAAGAAAGGCCGCTTCGTCCTCGTGGTCATGCCGCGGCGGCCGCTCGACGAAAACAAGAAAATCTCGACGGCGCAGGTGGTCCGGCTGCGCGGCGTGGTGCTGTGGAACGAATCGGTTCGCACGCGCTCCGTCACGTTCGACACGTCCAAAGTGCAGCGCCCGTAGTTTCCAACGGAGAACACCATGAACCAGATGCGACGCAGAACGAACAGCCAGCGCGGTATGACGCTCCCCGAGGTGCTGGTGGCCTCGGCGATCTTCCTCGTCATTCTCGTGGCCGCCCTCATGATTTACGACCAGAGCAACAAGATCTTCAAGACCTCGGTCGAATCGGCGGACATGCAGCAGAACACGCGCGTGGGCTTCGACCGCCTGATCGCCGACGTCCGTATGGCCGGCTTCGACGCCGACCGCGACGGCGTTCCGACCCGCGCTCCCGCGGGGCCGTGGCGTGCGACCACGAATTACGGCGCGAATGCAGTCGTGTCTCCCTCGGCGCCCAATGGATTTTCCTATCGCGCCGTCACCGGCGGTACGAGCGGCACGCTCGAGCCGAACTGGCCGACCACTGCAGGACAGACGTTCGCCGGCGACGGCTCAGTGACCTGGATGGCGCTCGGCCCCGTCTATCAGCAGCCCGACGAACAGATCGAATTCGCCGGACGCAGCGCAATCACCATCCGCGGCAATCTCAATTACAACATCGTCACGCAGGCCAATCCGCATCACGGCCGCGAGGCGGAGTACGAGCCGGCCGGCGGTCAGTTCCCGATCGTCACGACGAGCAACAACGAAATCGTCACCTACGCATTGCGCTCGGTGAGCGGCCCCAATAATGACGCGCTGGAGTTCTATGCCGACGTCGCCAAGCCGCGCGCGGCATATCCGGGTGGACAGCCCGAGCGGAAGGTGCGCATTCCGAACGTCGATCTCTGTGCGAACGGCTGCAATAACCCTCCTTACACGCTGCTCCGCTTTACGATCGATGACAGCGGCAATCCGAGCGACGGCACGCCCATCGCCAACAATGTGCGCGACCTGCAGTTCTTCTATTACGAAGACATGGCCGGTCAGACGCTGCTCAGGACCGCCGAAAGCACGCCTGCCGCGATTCCGGGAAATCACGGCGCCATTGGCGGCCTCGGACAATTCGATCCGGGCAACATCGGCGGTACGCAGAACTGGAGCGATCGCATCGCCCGTTCGCGCATTCAGTCGATTCGCGTGCAGCTCGTCGGCATGAACGAGCAGAAAGACGCGAAATACACGAACCCGACCGAAACCGTCGACGCGGCGAAGCATTACAGAACCTACAACCTGGCCAGCCTCGTGACGCCGCGTAACCTCGGCCTCAGCGGCCTGCCCGAGCCGGCGACTGCGCCTCCGGGACCGCCGACGGTCACTTCCGTCTGCGTCGGCGCGTGCAAGATCACCCGCGTGCGCTGGAACCCCCCTGTGACCGGCAATGTCGGCACATACGAAGTTCGCTATGACACGAGCCCGACCGGCGCCTTCAACAGCGTTGGTGTCGTCGTTCCGGGTGACGTCGTTTCGGCGCCGGTCTTCAATCTCGTTCCCGGCACGCTCTATTACTTCAAGGTTCTCGCGATCAATGAAAACGGCCGCGAGATGTCGCAGAACTATCTCAGCCGCGCGCCCGTCAATTCGACCAAGCCGGGACCGGTGGCGAACGTCACGGTGACCGGCGGCGCCGGCGCGCTGGAAAACAAGATCACCCTCACCTGGACCGCGCCTGTGGACAATGACCCGTCGCTCGCGAATGTGAGCTGTCAGGGCATCAGCCAGAGCGGCCAGCAGATCGATCCGGCCGAGCAGATCCGGTTCCGCGTGTGGCGCGGCACGACACCCGACTTCAATCCGGCCGCGAGTCCCGCGCAGGGTGAAGTGGTCCTCGACAAGACCGTGACGCTGCAGCCGAACGGTCCGGGAGGCTCGACGATCACCTTCATCGACGACGCCTCCAATTCGATGCAGAAGCCGCCGGCGAACTGCAAGAACTACTACTATCGCGTGCAGGCGTACGACTCCTGCGCGATCGATCCGCGGCCCAATGAAAACCTGCCGGATACGATCGACACCGCGACGAGCAGGATCTACCCGCGCGCCGATACCAATGGCGTCGATCCGGCCGTTCCTGCTCCGCCGCTGCCTCCGGGCTCGGCCAATTCCACTGTGCCTCCGGCGCAGCCGGACGTTCCGGAGATCGACTACGACAACGGAAGCTCGCAGTGCAACAAGGGCCTCAACACCTGCGACGTCAAGATCCTGATCACGCCGGTCATTGCCGACACGAGCAACCCGACGCAGCGCATTACGATCGATCAATACCGCGTCCGCCGCGAGAAGAAGAAGCGCTCCGACACGACGTGGGTGTTCGACGCGAATTTGCCGGTACTGTCGAACGCCTCGAGCGATCCGACGCTGCTGCAAGGCGGCAAGGTCGTCTATCACGACACGACGGCGCTCGATCACGATCCGAACGACAAGCGCAAGTGGTATTACCGGTACACCGTCACAGCACTGCAGTGCGGCGCATCGAGTGCTGCCTCCGATCCGGTGTACTTCCCGCAGACGTGCAAGCTCATTGACGCCGCGGTCATCGAGTCGGGCGCCAGCTCCGGCGACGGCTCGCTCGAGTCGCCGTGGGTCATGGGACCGAACGACTACATTGAAGTGCAGCCGCCGGCGCAGGCGCAGCTCGACCGCGTCGACTTTGAAATCTTCCCCGAGCCGAACAACAATCCGGGCGCGCCGCCGACCGATCGCCGTACGTCCACCAAGGCGCCGTTCCAGTACGCGTGGGACAACCAGACCAATGGTCAGGTGTTCCGCGTCGTCATCACGATGACCAACGCTGCCGGCTGCAGTGAGCAGACCGAGCGCTTCATTCAGGACGATCCGGTCAATTGCCCGAGCGCCACGATCACACAGACCAACGCCACGGCCGGTTCCGGCGTCGAGGCGCTGCCGTGGGTCATGAAAGCGGGGGGCAAGGTCACGGTCAATGCTCCGGCCGGCGGCCCGATCGCGAACGTCTCGTTCGCTCTGTACAACAACAACACCAATGCGCTCGTGCGGCCGGCGACCGTGGTCGTCGGGGCGCCCTACACGTACAACTGGATCGACGAAATCGACAATCAGGTGTACCGCCTGCAGATGACGATCAACTACGTCGACGCCTGCCAGGAGGTCGTCAACCGCTACATCATGGATGAGCCGCCTCCGGTCTGCACCGGCGCGAAGATGGTCGCGAGCGGTGAGACCAGTGGCGTCGGTACCCAGGCGTCGCCGTGGCTGCTCAATGGCGGCGATACGCTGACCATTACGCCGGCCACGGGCGCGATCATCAACCAGGTCGTGTTCACGGTGACGCAGATCAATCCGGTCGCGGCGGGGACCACCGTCGTCACCGACAGCGTCTCGCCGTTCTCGTACACATGGACCGACGGAAACGACAATGCGATTTATCGCGTCGACGCGGTCATCACATACGCGAACTGCCAGACCAAGGAGACGGTGACCGGGTATGTGAAAGATCAGGTCTGCTCGGGCGGCACTGTGTCTCAGACCGGCTCCACCGGCGCGGGCACCGGCCTCACCACTTCCTCGCCGTGGGTCATGGACGCGGGCGACGTCGTCACTGTGACTCCGGCCACCGGCCAGACGATCTCCGACGTCGTGTTCAGGCTCTACAACGAGCCGGGTACGACCGTGCTCTCGTCCTCCACCGACGCCACCAGCCCGTATCAATACACGTGGGTCAATCGCGTCGACGACGCTCTGTACCGCCTCGAAATGACGGTCACATACGCCGCCGGCTGCAGTGAGACCATCACCCGCTACATCCGCGATCAGGGAACGTGCTTCCTCACGTTGTCGAGCGCCACTGTCACGAATGCGGACGAAGGATCGAGGGCCATCGGCACGATTACGTACGTGGTCACGAATCCGACGGCCGAGGCTTTGACGATCAAGGGCATCAAAGTCGACTGGTTGCGGGATGCATTGCACCCGGTCGCCACACTCAGGGAAATCGTCTTCGTCAGCGGTGCAACATCGACGACGCTGACCGTCTCGGCCAATACGCCGCCGACTACGGGCGTGCTGACCGTCTCGCCGACGCCGCCGCTGATCGGAGCCAACAGCAGTACCTATCAGATTCGCTTCCGTTATGACCTCGGTCAGAAGCAGACCGTGCCCGACCTGCTGACCAGCTGGATCAGCAAGCTGTGCATCCAGTACACGGCGCCGAGCTTCGGCGGCAGTACCGCATCGTGCAATGTGCTCGGTGCTACGAACGGTAACCCGACCTCGTGCAACTGAGGAGACGTTTCATGAGAAGAATGCGGCAGCACTCATTCAGCACAAAACAGCGGCGGGGCTCGCGGAATCGCGGGTCCGCCCTGCTCGTGACGCTCGTGGTCGTGGCCGGCTTGTCGATGCTTGGACTGGCGTTCGTTTCGGCGTCGGAAACCGAGAGCGCGATTTCCGCCAATCAGCGCGCCGGCATTGAAACCCAGGCCATCGCTGAAGCGGGGGCGCGCGCGGTCATGGAATGGTTCCAGGATCCGACCTGGGCGCGCGACCTCCAGATCATGCCCAGCAATAGTCCCGCGCCTGCGGGGATGAAAATCACCCGCAGCATTCCGGGATATACCGGCGTTTACAAACCGCTGTCGACGCAGTTGCTCTTCGACAAGCCGTATCGCCCCGCGCCCGAGCACCGCTTCTATGGCGACGAAAATACGGCCGACATCACCATTACCGACGCCATCGACAGCACCACGCTGCGTAACTTCAATACCTTCCTCTTCGGCCAGAACAGCCGTGTGGCCGGCCGCGTCACAGAGATTCGCGTCTATGCGCCGCCCATTGTGAACGGCACGCTCGTCAATGGCTTCTGGAACAATGGCGAGCGTTTCGGTACCGCCACCATTCGCGTGACCGCGGAGATGTGGACGAAGGAAACCAACGGCCGGATGCTCTCGCGCAAGATCGTCCGTCTGGTCGTCGGCGAGT
>JALYOB010000611.1 GCA_030857085.1 Acidobacteriota bacterium
GCTTCGCACCATCACGCCGGTGGAGGCCGCATGGGCATTCGTCGTCAGTTCCGCGTCAGGTTCGTTGTGTCGTCGTTCACTTGTGCCGCACTCATCACGGCGTCGGCATTTGCGCAGCAGCTGCCAGAGGCGGAGCATCGTGCCGACACGCCACCCGAGTCGACGTACCGCGTCGATCCCAATGCGCCGCCGGAACCTCACGATCGCACCGTGACGACGCCGCGCGTCCGCTCCGAGTCGATTGATCCGGGATCGGCGACGCCGGGCACCAACGGCGACATTTTCATGACCTCGCCGTCGCCGTACACCACGACCGGCGTGTTATTGCTGGCAAAACCGACGTGGCCGAACATTGCTGCCAAACTCGGCACCGCGGACGGCGCGTCGTCATTCGCCGTCGTCAATTCCTCGGACGTAAGAGTGATGACGGTGCTGAGCGACGGACGTGTAGGCATCGGGACACAGTCGCCCTTCGGCCGCCTGGACGTACGGGGTGCCGCGAGCGGTGGCGTGTTCCCGGGAACACCGACGACGATCTCGATCGGCGACACCAATCCGCCGTCCGCTTCGGCGACGGGCGCCGGCATCGCTTTCAACGCCCGCTATTACAGCACCACGCAGGACGTCACGACGATCGCAGCGATCAGCGCGGTGCGCGAGAATACGCAGGAAGGCAACTACGCCGGCGCATTGACGTTCGGCACGCGCGTCAGCGGCTCGAGTGGCGGCTCCATGGAGCGGATGCGGCTCACGAGCAGCGGGAGTCTCGGCATCGGAACGCCCGGTCCCGTCTCGAAACTCGACATCAACGGCGCTGTTCTAGCGGCACCGTCAGCCGACGTTGCCGCGTGGGGCTCACAGGTGTTTCGCGGCAGCGACGACTGGAAAGGCATCATCTGGACCGACGGCGCCGACAATGCGCGAAAAGCGCTGCGGTATGACCAGGTCAACGGCAATCTGGTCTTCAGTGACTTCACAACCGGCAATGTCCACTACAACGAACGCGTCGTGTTCGACAAAAACGGAAATGTCGGCATCGGCACCGCCAGTCCTGCATTCAGGCTTCACGTCATCGGCAATACGAAGATCACAGGCACCATCGACGTCGGCGGCATTACGTCGGCAACCGCGATCAAAGCCGCGTACCAGGACGTTGCGGAGTGGGTCCCGGCAGCGACCGATCTCGCGCCCGGTACAGTGGTCATCCTCAATGCCGAGAAGGCGAACGAAGTAATGGCCTCGCACGAAGCGTACGACACGAGCGTTGCAGGCGTCGTTTCCGCGCAGCCGGGGGTCATTCTCGGCACGGCCGACGCCACGAAAGAAATGATTGCCACGACCGGCCGGGTCAAGGTGCGGGTCGACGCGCGCCAATCGCCAATTCGCATCGGCGACCTCCTGGTGACCAGTGATCTCCCCGGCACCGCAATGCGTTCAGAACCGATGTTGCTCAATGGCCGCAAATTCCATCAGCCCGGCACGATCATCGGCAAAGCACTGGAGCCCATGGAGAGCGGCGTCGGCGAGATTCTGGTCTTGTTGTCCATGCAGTAGTGCGGGGAACGCCCGTTCGTAATTCCGCCGCCAGCCGAGCCTCGACTCGTTGGCGGCGGAAAAATGCGTCGCCACAAGGATCCGGCGCGTCCACGTCGAAGCAACACGCCGAGCAGTCATCGTCAGAGCGCCGTCCTATTGCGCCTGTGTGATCGCAATCCCGTCGCCCATCGTGCCGCCTGCCGGCATCGGCACCGTCGCGTTTTCGACTACACCTTCGCAGGCGATCCGCGGGTCGATCCAGATGTACGTTTGCGCGGGTGGCTCACTGAGCACAGGCCGGCGCAATGCCAGCCACACAGTGCCCTGTGCGTTCGAGGCGATGGTGCCGGCCGGCCGCTGGCGGCGGAGAGCGTCGATGTACCACTGGCGGTCCATGCATTGGAACGAACGCAATGGAGGTGGAGCGACAACCAGACGTGCGGCGCGAGCCACTGTGATCGCGAGCGGCAGCGCCAGGAGTACGGCGACGTTCCGTCGATGGGAGATCGCTGCTTCAATGGCAGTAGCGGTGACGATCACCAGCCCGACGTACAGCGGCGTGAGGATGCGCAGGTTCAAGGGGAATGACGGAACCATGAACATCTGTGCGAACGGGAGGAATGCGGCGTATGCGGCGCACCAGAGGAGCGCGACCCGGAGCGCGTCGGCTCCGGCCCTTCCGCGGGCACGAAACGCGAACGCGACGCCGGCGCCGATCCAAAGGAGAATCACCAGGACTCCACCGACGCCCAACGTGAGACGTTGCGGGAGGAACTGATCGGCGAGACGTAGCGTCTCGGCGACGTTCTCGGTCCAGGGGACGGATTGCACGGCCACTGTCCGGTTGCCGCGCGATGCGCCGAGGAGCGACATCGCGAGGAGCGCGGGCGCGGGAGCGAGAAGGGGTGAGAGGGCAAGCCAGGGGCGGCGCGCGAGCAGCGCAACCGCCATCAACACCGGCACGACCGCGACGAACGCATAGCGAAGCATTACCGCTGCTGCTGCGGCGGCGCACGCGGCGACGAGGAATGGAATGGCGCGATGCGGAAAGCGCAAGGCGCCAATCGCGCAGCACAACGTGACGACCAGCAGCGTGACGCCGAGCGGCTCCGACCACATCTTGTTGTGCATGCTGATGTAGTGGCTGTTCCACGCGACCGCGGCCATCATGATCGCCACGACCCACCAGCGCATCGCGGCAATGCGGCCGAGAAGGAAGAGGGCGGTCATGGTGAGGAGATAGGCGGTGCAGTCCACGAGCGGCACGAGCATCAATGGATCGCGTCCGGTGAGACGCGAGAGCGCTGCGTACAAGAGTGACAGGCCGGGTGGCCAGAACTGTTGTGGCTTGCCGTCGATGTCGGTGTAGCGGCCGCTCTCGAGGATCGAGACCGCTCCGGCGTAATAGCGAATCGAGTCGTGGCTCAGACGCGCCTGCGGGTCCCATCGCAGGTGCGCGATGGACCAGAATCCGGCGCAGGTGATGAGCACCGCCGTGATCCACGCTTTCACATCTGTTGCTGCCACTGCCTGCAC